>DASTGK010000382.1:0-12693 GCA_035719085.1 Anaeromyxobacteraceae bacterium | reverse complement strand
GAGTTCGCGCCGGCGGAGCTCGGGCTGGCCCGGCTGGCGCTCGCCCGCGGCGACGCGGTCGCGGCCCGCGCCGGGCTGGAGCGGGCGCTCGCGGTCGATCCGCTCGACGCCTCGGCCCACGCCGAGCTGGGCCAGCTCCTCTGGAAGGCGGGCGACCTCGCCGGCGCCGAGAAGGCGCTCGGCCGCGCCGTCGAGCTCGCCCCCAAGAGCGCGCTGGCCCGCGTCCGCCACGGCGCGGTGCTGCTCGAGCAGGGGGACGCCGCGGCGGCCGCCGCCGAGTGCGAGGCCGGCTCCAACCTCGACCTCGCGCTCGCCGAGGGGCACCACTGGCTCGGGCGCGCCCTGCTGGCCAGGGGGGAGACCGCGAGCGCCCTCACCCAGCTCAAGCGGGCCACCGAGCAGGAGCCGGCGAGCGCCCTCTACCTGCTCCACCTCGCCATCGGCCAGGAGAAGGCCGGCACCCTGCCGGTGGCCGTCGAGACCTACCGCGCCGCCGCGGCCGCCGACCCGAAGTACGCCGACCCGCACGAGCGGCTCGGCCAGCTCTTCGCCGGGGCCGGCCAGTGCGACGAGGCGGTGCCCGAGCTCGAGAAGGCGCTGGCGCTCGCGCCGGCGCGGGCGCGGGTCAAGGTGGCGCTGGCCGACTGCCGGGCCAGGACGGGCAAGGGGCCGGAGGCCGTCCGGCTCTACAAGGAGGTGCTCAAGGCCGACCCGTCGCAGGTGCAGGTGCCCTACAAGCTGGCGCGCGCCCTCCACGAGCAGCAGGGGATCGCGGCGGCGCTCCCCTGGTACCAGAAGGCGCTCGAGGTCGAGCCGGGCAACGCCATGCCGCACTACTTCCTCGGCTACGCCTTCAAGGAGCAGGGGAGCCGGGCCAAGGCGGTGCAGGAGTTCAAGGCCTACCTGGCGGGCAAGCCGGACGCCGAGGACAAGGCCGACATCCAGCGCGAGATCGAGGACCTGGGGGGGAAGCCCTGACGGAGGGGGCGGGCCGCGCCCCTTGACAGGGGCGACCATCCGGCTTAGGGAAACTCCGCGATGCGGACTATTTCCCGAGCCGCCCCCTCGGCCGACGTGCGTCGGCTCCACGCGCTCGTCGTGGAGCTGATGCGGCGCCGCTCGCTGCGGGACCCCATCGCCGCCACCTGCGCCGAGCTGGAGCTGTCGGCGCCCCAGGTGCACGCGCTCCTGGCGCTCGGCCACGACGGGCCGCTCCCCATGGGCGACCTGTCGCGCCGCCTGGCGGTGAGCGAGAAGACCACCACCGGCCTCATCGACCGGCTGGAGCGCGACGGGCTGGTGGCGCGGGAGCGCGACGCGCGCGACCGCCGCGTGGTGCACGTGCGGCTCACGCCGCGCGGCGCGGCGCTCCACCGGCGCATCGACGGCGACCTGGTGGCGAAGCTCGCCTGGCTGCTCGACCGGCTCGACGCCGCCGACCGCCGGGACCTCTTTCGGATCATCGGCAAGCTGACGCAGCTCGTGGAGGAGACGGACACATGATCTCGATGACGACCGCCGCGCTGGCGCTGGCGCTGGCCCAGACCCCCCAGGCGCCCGCGCCCGCCGCCACCCCGGCGCCGGCCCCCGCCGCCGACGCAGCCGCCGCGCCGCCGGCCGGCCCGTCGCTGACGCTCGACGACGCGCTGAAGCGCGCCCAGGACGCCAACCTCGACCTCAAGGCGGCGCAGGCGCGGCTCACCCAGGCCAAGGCCGGCGTCTGGAAGGCCTGGAGCTTCCACCTGCCGCAGGTGACGGCCGGCGGCACCTACACCCACAACAGCGAGGGGGCGGAGCTCAAGCTGCCGGTCGGCTACGCCGTGCGCGAGCGGACCGGCGGCGCCGGCGAGCCTCCGCCCGACCCGGCCGGCCTGCCGGGCGCGCCCACCGGCACCACCCCCGGGACGCCGCAGCTCTTCACCACGCCGTCGCAGGTGGTCTCGGCCACCATCCAGAAGCAGGACCAGGTCGGCGGCCAGATCCAGGTCAACCAGGCGCTCTTCGCGCCGTCGCTCTGGTTCACCATCCGCGCCGCCTACCAGGGCGAGTCGGTGGCCGAGAAGAGCGTCGAGGCGATCCGCCGCGAGGTGCTCTTCGGCGTGGCCCAGACCTACTACGGCGTCACCAGCCTGAAGAAGGTGGTGGACGTCTCGCAGCGGCTCCTCGAGATCGCCCAGCGCCAGGAGAAGGACGCCGAGGTGCGCTACAAGGCCGGCACCATCGCCAAGGTCGGCTTCCTGCGCGCCGAGATCGACCGGGCGCGCGCCGAGCAGGACCTGCGCCGGGCCCGCAACGCCTACGACGCGGCCCGCCTCTCGCTCGCCTACCTCCTCGATCGCGACGCCGCCTTCGAGGTGGTGGAGCCGACCGAGCCGGCGCTGCCGGCCGACGTCACCGGCCTCGAGCAGTCGGCCCTCACCGACCGGCCCGACGTGCAGGCGGCCCGCCTCTCCGAGGACCTGGCCGGCTCGCTGCGCAAGGCGACGGCCATGGGCTACCTGCCGAGCGTCGGCGCCTTCGGCCGCTGGCAGGTCTCGAACGTGAGCGGCTTCACCGGCAAGTACGACACCTGGGCCGTGGGGCTCGGGCTCAGCTGGACCATCCTCGACGGCGGCCTGCGCGAGGCGCAGCTGCGCGAACAGTCGGCCCGGATCGCCGAGGCGACCGCGTCGCGCCGCAGCCTGGAGAACCGGGCGGTGGTGGAGGTGAAGCAGGCGCTCCTCGACCTCGAGTCGGCGCGGGCCAACGCCCTGAAGGCGAAGGAGCAGCGCGACCTCGCCGCCGAGAACCAGCGGCTCGTCGACGTCTCCTTCAAGGCCGGCGCCGCCACGGCGGTGGAGCAGGCGGACGCCACCGCCTCCCTGCGCAACGCCGAGATCGCGGCCACCACCGAGGAGCTGTCGGCGCAGCTCGCCGCGCTGCGCGTCCTCAAGGCGGCCGGCGCCTTCGAGCCGACGCGTTAGTGCCCCGCCCCAGGCGAGACGCCTACTGCGAGCGCCGATCCTCTCGCTGCGGCAGGCGGCCTCGTCGGTCCGCTGCTCGACGTAGCGCTGCTACGCCTGCGCTGCTCCCTCCTCGGGCGCCAGCCTCGCTTCGGTCTCGACGCTCTCGTGACGGCATCATGCCTGGGTTGGAGCACGAGGCGCCGGGCCGCCGCCCGCGCCGGGACCGCCCCGGCGCGGCGCGGTGACGGCGGGTGAGGCCGGTCGGCCCCACGGGGTCGTTGCCCGGCGGGCGGGGCCGGGGGAGGCTCGCGCCATGTTCGCAGGCCACTTCGCCGTCGCCCTCGCGGCCAAGCGGCTCGCCCCGCGCGCCTCGCTCGGCGTGCTCGTCGCGGCCGCGCAGCTGCTCGACCTCGCCTGGCCGCTCCTCGTCCTGCTCGGCGTGGAGCAGGTCCGGGTCGAGCCGCTCGCGCCCCCCTTCCTGCGGCTCGACTTCGTCGCCTACCCGTTCACGCACGGCGCGGTCCCGGTGCTCCTCTGGGCCGCCCTCGCCGGCCTCGCCTACCGCTGGCGCGCCGGCGACCGGGCCGGCGCCTGGACCGTGGCCGGCCTCGTCCTCTCCCACTGGCTGCTCGACGCGCTCACCCATCGGCCCGACCTGCCGCTCTGGCCGGGCGGGCCCAAGGTCGGGCTCGGCCTGTGGGAGTCGACCGGCTGGACGGTGGCGGTGGAGGCGGCGCTCCTCGCCGCCGGCGCGCTCGTCTACGTGCGCACCACGCGCCGGCGCGACGAGGCCGGCCGGCTCGGGCTCTACGCCTTCCTCGCCTTCCTGGTGGTCGTCTCGGCGTCGAGCGTGCTCGGCCCGCCGCCGCCGTCCGACGCGGCGGTGGCCCTGGCCGGCCTCTCGCTCTGGCTCCTCGTCCCCTGGGCCGCCTGGGTCGACCGGCACCGCACGGTGCGCGAGACCATCGGCCGGCCGGCGGGGGAGCTGTGAGCCGGAGCGGAGCTCGGCGCCCGGGCGCGGCCGAGAGGGCGACGGAGAGACGGCGGCGAGGGCGGTGGTTGCCCGGCGCGCGTCGCCGCGGCGCGACGGCGGGCTCGTGGCCCGAGCGTCGCCGGGGAGGCGCCGCTGCGCGACCGAGACGCCTCCGTGCGATCGGTCTACGGGCAACGCATGGCCGCCTGGCGCGACCGCGGGTCGTCGCGCCGCGGAGGCACTGCCGAGGCTCGCGCCACGAACGACGCGGGATACCCAACGGGGAGTGAAATGCGAGCTTGACGCCTTCGGCTCGCGATTCGATCTCGACGCGCGGCATGCCGCGAGAATGGCCCGGGTGGGCGCGCAGCGGGCCGCGGGGCCCACGCAGCGGCCGACCAGGGCTGGCGCGACACCCGGGCCACGCGGAGGCGCTGGCGGGGCGGGCAGGGGCCTTCCCGGAGGGCTCGAAATCGCGTGTTACCAATGGTGGATGACACCGGAGGTGCACACCATGCCCGCCACCGCTCCCGCCCTGCTCGACGCCGCCGCCCTCGCCCGCCGTCTCGCCGAGCTCGCCGCCGACGACCGCGCCGTCCAGGTCGAGCTCCTGCTCCACCTCGCCGAGTACGACCGGCGCGAGGCCTGGCTCGCAGCCGGCTACGGCTCGCTCTGGGATTTCTGCCGCCGCGCCCTTCACCTGCGCGAGGGCGCCGCCTGGCGCCGCATCCAGGCCATGCGCGTCCTCCGCCGGCTGCCGGAGCTCGCGGAGCCGCTCCGCTCCGGAATGCTCTGCCTGACCACCGTGGCGCTCCTCGACTCGGTCCTCACCGAGGCCAACGCCGAGGAACTCGTTCAGCGGGCCGCCTACAAGTCGAAGGCCGAGGTGGAGGCGCTGGTCGTCGCCCTCAAGCCTCGCAGCGCGCCCAGGGACGGCGTGCGCCGGCTCCCCGAGCGCCACGAGGCCGCCACCGCTGCGTCGCTGCCAATCCCGGCACCGCACCGCCCCGAGCCCGAGGCGATGAACGCAGCTCCGGTGCCCGCGGCGGTCCCTGCGCCTGCGCTCGAGGTGCCGGCCCCGGCGTCTACCGCGCCGACCCGCCCCACCGTGCGCCCTGTGGCGGCGGACACCTGGTCGCTCAGGGTGACCGTCGATGCCGCCTTCAAGGAGGAGCTCGACCGGCTCACCGAGCTCCTCTCGCACAAGGTGCCCGGCGGTGACCTCTCGGCCGTGCTGCGCGAGGCAGTGAAGTGCGCCATCGAGAAGCACGGCAAGCGCAGGGGCGCGGTCGATCCCAAGCGCAAGCGGGCGAAGAAGGCTCCGGCCGCACCTCCCGTCGCCCTTCCGGCGAGCCCTCGTCGGGAGCCGATCGCTGCGGAAGTGCGCCGGCAGGTCTGGAGGCGCGATGAGGGGCGGTGCGCCTGGGTCGGGCCCGACGGCCACCACTGCGGGAGCCGGTGGCGGCTCGAGCTGGACCACATCGAGGCGGCGGCGCTCGGCGGCCCGTCGACGGTCGACAACCTTCGACTGACCTGCGCTCGTCACAACAGGCTTCACGCCGAGCAGACCTTCGGGCGCGAGTTCATGGACCGGTTCCGCCGGGAGCCCCAGACGGGTGAAAGTACTTCTCCCAGCGGAAGCTGCTCCTATGCACCGGGGGGTCCGAAGTGGTCACATAGGTAACGAAGAGCGGGATGAAGTCGGAGAGGACGTCGCGGGCGAGCCGCAGCCGGAACGCGGCGACCGGCACGATCGACGGCGCGACATCGCCCCGCTTTTACCCACGGTCTCGCCGAGCGTGCCGCGGCTGCCCGTGAACCGATCGCGCGGAGACGTCGCGATCGGGCGGCGCCGCCTCCCCCGCGACGGCCGCGCGTCGACGCCGCCGACGTGCCGCGGTGCGGCGGCCTGCCAGCCACCCCCTCTCTGCCGCCTCTCCGCCGCCTCCGTGGTGGACGCTCGCCCTGGGACTGGGGGCGAATGGACCGGTTGTCAAGGGATGCCCGGCGACCGAGTCGGTCGCGCCCTTGAACTACCCCCCGAACAGCAGCCGCACCACCACCACCGCCGCCGTCATGCCGGCGAGGTCGGCGAGCAGCGCCGCCGGCAGGGCGTGGCGGTAGCGGGTCACGCCGGCCGCGCCGAAGTAGACGGCCAGCACGTAGAAGGTGGTCTCGGTCGAGCCGGCCATCACCGAGACGAGCCGGCCGGCGTAGGAGTCGGGCCCCTCGGCCCGCAGCACGTCGCCCACCACGCCGAGCGCGCCGCCGCCGGAGAGCGGCCGGACGAGGACGAGCGGCAGGACCGAGGCCGGCACGCCGAGCGGCCCGAGCACCGGCGCCAGCGCGCCGGCCAGGAGGTCGAGGGCTCCGGAGGCGCGCAGCATGCCGAGCGCCACGATCACCGCCACGAGCGGCGGGATGATGCGGACGCCGGTCTCGAACCCCTCCTTGGCCCCCTCGAGGAAGACCGGGTAGACCTTCACCTTGCGGGTGAGCGCGTAGAGCGGCACCCCGGCGAGGAGGAGCGGGATGGCCCAGGCGGAGAGGGCGTCGAGCGCGGCCTTCACCACGGGTCAGCGCCCCCCGCCGGACCGGCCGACCCGGGCCAGGAGCTTCGCCGCCGTCACCGCCACCGCCAGGCCGCAGGCCGAGGCGACGAGCGTGGCCCCCAGGATCTCCGCCGGCGCCCGCGACCCGGCCCCGGCGCGGAGCGCGATGACGGTGGCCGGCACGAGCTGGAGCGAGGCGGTGTTCATGGCGCAGAAGAGCGCCTGGGCGTCGGTGGCGGTGCCAGGCGACGGGTTGAGCTCCTCGAGCTCGCGCATGGCCCGGACGCCGAACGGGGTGGCGGCGTTGCCGAGGCCGAGCAGGTTGGCGGCCAGGTTCATCACCATCGAGCCCATGGCCGGGTGGTCGGCCGGCACCTCGGGGAAGAGGCGGCGCAGCGCCGGCCGGACGAGCCGCGCCGCGAGGTCCACCAGCCCGGCCGCCTCGGCCACCCGCACCAGGCCGAGCCAGAGCGTCATGACGCCCACCAGGCCGAGCGAGACGGTCACCGCCTTGCCGGCCGACTCGGCGGCGGCGCCGGTCAGCTCGGCGACGCGGCCGGTGGCGGCGGCGGCGACCACCGAGGCCGCGAGGAGCAGCGTCCAGAGGAGGCCCATGCGCCGCCGATCCTCGGCCCGCGGCGCGGCCGGGGCCAGTTTTTGGTAAGAACGCGCGCATGCTCCGCCTGCGCCTCGCCGCCGTCGCCGCCCTCCTCGCCGCGCCGCTCGCCGGCTGCCCGGAGGCGATCGGCCAGCACACCCCGCCGCCGCCCGGCCCCGTGCTGCCCGCCGCCCGTCCCGCCACGCCCGGCGCCATCGACGCCCTCTCGGTGAAGCGGCCGGCCGGCGCCGAGTGGTTCGGCCTCTACCTCATGGGCAAGAAGGCCGGCTGGACCCGCATCGAGGTGAAGCGCGAGCCGCACGACGGGCGCGACGTGGTCCTGGCCGAGAGCGAGACCTTCCTCTCGGCCACCGTGGGCGACAAGACGGTGGCGCGCCGCCTCTCCGAGGAGCGGACCTACGAGGGCCGGCCGGCCGGCCGGCTCCTCGCCTTCCACGCCGAGTGGTCGGGCGACGGCGGGCAGCGCACCGTCGCGGGCCGCTGCTCCCCCTCCGGCTGCGTCGCCAAGGTGACCGGCGGCGACGGCGTGACGCACGAGAAGGACCTCGGCGCGGTGGTGGAGACGGTCGACTCGGCCGAGGGCGTGCGGCTGGCGGCGGCGCGGCGCGCCACCGTGCTCGGGCCGCAGCTCGACCTGGAGAAGCTGCGCGTGCGCCAGCTGGAGCAGCGCTACCTGGGGCGAGAGCGGGTGGCCGGCGCCGGCGTCGAGGCCGAGGTCTCGATCGTCACCGAGGCCGAGGTGGGCGACCGGCTGGCGGCCGAGTACCGCGTGGCCGACGACGGCCGGGTGGTGGAGATCCGGATCGGCGGCTCGATCGTGGCCCGCCCGGAGACCGCCGCCACGGCGCAGCAGCTCGAGGCCATCGACCTCTTCAACCTGGCGCGGGTCCGGCTGCCCGGCCCCCTGCCGCGCACCGTGCCGGCCACGGTCACCTACAAGCTCGCCGGCCTGCCGCCCGCCTTCCGCAAGCCGGACGGCCGGCAGACCTTCGCCGCCGGCCCGGCCGGCACCACGCTCATGACGGTGCGGGCCCGCCTCCCGGCCGCCGTCGATCCGGCCAAGGACACGCCGCGCGCGGCGCCGTCGCCGGACCCGGACCTGGTGGCGGCGACGCCGGTCGTCGACTCGGACCACCCGGCCGTCGCCAAGCTGGCGCAGGAGGTGGCGGGCGACGTGCCCGGCCGCTACGCCGCCGCGCTGCGGCTCGCCGAGGCGGTCAACCGCCGGCTGGAGAAGGCCTACGGCGCCTCGAACGACCGGGCCAGCGACGTGCTCGCGGCCGGCAAGGGGGACTGCACCGAGCACTCGGTCCTCTTCGTGGCGCTGGCGCGGGCGCTCGGCATCCCGGCCCGCGGCGTCCACGGCCTCGTCTACGCCCGCTACGCCGACGGCAAGGACGCCCTCTACTGGCACGCCTGGGCCGAGATCTTCAGCGGCAACGAGTGGATCGCCGTCGACCCGACCTTCGGCCAGCCGGTGGCCGACGCCACCCACCTCGCCCTCGGCTCGGGCTCCCAGGTCGACACCGTCGGCCTGCTCGGCGCCCTCGAGGTGAAGGGGGTCGAGGTGAAGCGGGCCGAGGTGAGCCAGAAGCCGGAGCGTTGACGCCGGGCCGGCCGCCCGGGTCTACTCGCCGTCCCGCCCGCCACCAGGAGACCGCCGCATGACCGGACTCGACCACGTCGCCATCCTCGTCTCCGACCTCGACGCCGCGGTGAAGCTCTACCGCGACGTCTACGGTCTCCACCTGCACGAGATCGAGGAGGTCCCGACCGAGAAGGTGAAGGTGGCCATCTTCGGCCACGGCCTCGGCCGCGTGGAGCTGGTCTGCCCGACCGACCCGGAGAGCCCGCTCGCCAAGCGGATCAAGGAGAAGGGCGAGGGGCTGCACCACGTCTGCCTGGCGGTGCCGGACATCCAGAAGGCGATGGACGCCCTGTCCGCCGGCGGCGCCCCCCTGCTCGACAAGGTCCCGCGCCCCGGCGCGGGTGGCTCCAAGGTGGCCTTCGTGCACCCGAAGGGGAGCCGCGGCGTGCTGGTGGAGCTGAAGCAGGCCTGATCCGAATGGGCGGCACACGGAGCCCGGGTCGGGTGTCACGCAGGAGGACACCCGACCAAAGGCTCCCGAATGCGCCCTGTCTCGACGACCCTCATCCCCCTCGGCCTCGCCGCCCTGCTCGCCGCCTGCGGCGGCTCGAGCTCCTCGAGCGCGCCCGGTGGTGGCGGCGGTGGCGGCGGCACCGTCACGCCCAACCTCTTCCTCGTCGGGACCATCTCGGCCCGCACCGCCGGCCAGATCGAGGTGAACGGCGTCGCCGTCAGCACCCCGGCCACCGTCCGCATCGACGGCGCCGACCACCCCGAGTCGGACCTGAAGCAGGGGATGGTGGTGAAGGTGAAGGCGCACGGCAGCGGCCGCGCCGCCGAGGGGCTGGAGGTCGAGTCGGAGGACGCCGTGCGCGGCAAGGTGGAGTCGAAGGACGCCGCCACGCTCTCGGTGGGCGGCCAGACGGTGCGCGTCGACGACTCGACCGAGTTCGAGGACCGGACGGCGCGGCTCGGCTCCATCGCCGCCGGCGACCGGGTGCGCGTCTCCGGCGTGCCGGACGACAAGGGCGGCCTGCGCGCCACCCGCATCGACAAGGAGGCCGGCACCTCCGAGGACTTCGAGGTGAAGGGGATCGTCTCCGGCGTGTCGTCCACCGGCTTCACCCTGAAGCTCTCGCCCGACGCCGGCCCGGACGGCACCTTCACGGTCGACCTGCTCGGCGGCGCCACGCTGCCCACCGGCCTCGCCGACGGCGCCTTCGTCGAGGTCCGCTCGGCCAAGCCCGTCCAGGCCGGCAACGTCATCGAGGCCTCGTCCATCACCGTCGAGGACCGGCTGCCCGGCCAGGCCGGCGCCGAGACCGAGGTGGAGGGGATCGTCACCTCCGGCACCTCGGCCGCGTTCGTCGTCGACGGCACGAGCGTCACCACCACCTCCGCCACCGCCTTCGACGGCGGCGCGCCCTCCGACCTCGTGCCGGGCGTGAAGGTCGAGGCCGAGGGCGTGCTCGGCGCCGACGGCGTGCTGGCCGCCACCCGCGTCGCCTTCCGCGACAACGTGCGGCTGGTCGGCCGGGTGGCCGGGCTCGCCGTCGCGGGCGCCAGCGCCGCCACCTTCACCGTGAACGGCGTGGCCGTCGCCGGCGACGCGGTCACCGACTGGCGCACCGCCCCGGCGTCGCTCGCCGCGGGCGACTGGGTCGAGGTGCGCGGCCGGCCCGCCAGCGCCGGCGCCGGGATCGTCGCCACCCGCGTCGAGGTGCAGAGCCCGGGCAACGCCCGCCCCGCCGTCCAGGGCGTCGTCTCGGCCTTCGACGCGGCCGCCGGCACCGTCACCATCCTCGGCGAGACGATCGGCTCGGACGCCTCCACCGAGCTCCAGGGCGAGCGCGACGCCAGCGGCGTCGAGCCGGTGCTCGCCCGCGCCGACTTCTTCGCCGCCCTCACCGCCGGCCTCACCGTCGTCAAGGTGACCGGGCCGGACGGCGCCGACTGGACCGCCGGCGCGAGCGGCGCGGCGCGGAGCATGGAGCTGGAGGGCGAGCGGTAACTCGCGAGGTCACCGCCCGTCCTCTCCGGGGGTGGCGGCCGGGCGGGCCGTCGCCCCCGGGTCTTTCCCGCCGACGTGCCGCGATCGCAGGACGACCGCGGCGCCCGCGTCCTTGACCGTCCGCGGAGCCCGTGGTGTATGGACCCGACTCGTCCATCCACCAAGGGGTCGTCCCATGTCCCGCACCCGCCTCCTGGCCGCCTCCGCGGCCCTCCTGCTCGCCCTCGGCGCCCGCGCCGAGGAGCCGAAGAAGGACGCCCCCGCGCCCGTCGATCCCAAGGTCGAGGCGCTCATCAAGGAGGCGGTGGAGAAGGCGAAGCAGGACCTGCGCGACGAGCTCAAGGTGGAGCTGCAGGGGGCCCAGTCGGCCGCCGAGTTCCTCGGCACCGCCGCCGAGGGGCCCAAGCTCGAGTTCTTCGAGATCGACGGCTACCTGCGCACCCGCGCCGACCTCTTCGACGACTTCGGCCTGAAGCGCGGCCTCGACGCCAACGGCGTCTACCTCTACCCGGCCCCCATCGACCGGCCCGACTCGCGCAGCACGCTGGCGAGCGCCAACATGCGGCTGCGGCTCGAGCCGACGCTCAACGTCTCCGAGCACGTCCGGGTGCGCGTCCAGGCCGACCTGCTCGACAACTACGTGCTCGGCGCCACGCTGCCGGCGCAGAGCCAGTACCTCAACACCCCGGCCGGCGGGCAGTCGAGCGGCGCCTCCGGCACCGACCGGGCGGTCATCAACCTGAAGCGGGCCTGGGGCGAGGTGGAGACGCCCCTCGGCCTGCTCTCCTTCGGCCGCATGCCGACCGCCTGGGGCCTGGGCATCCGGCTGCCGGTCAACGATGGGCTCGACGACGACTGGGGCCACACGGTCGACCGGATGCAGTTCGCCACGCTGCCGCTCACCACGCCGGTGGGCCAGCTCACCTTCGTGCCCTACCTCGACTTCCGCTCCGAGGGGACGCTCTCGGCCGACGTGCGCTACGGCGCCGGCGCCGGCCAGCCCTTCGACCGCGACTCGGGCGACGACGCCCGCACCTTCGGCCTGCGCGCCGTGCGGCTCGACACCGACGCCGAGCTGCGGCGCAAGCTGGAGCGGGGCGAGGCGAGCCTCAACTACGGCGCCTTCTACGAGTACCAGACCTGGGCCTCCCTCTACCCCTCGTGGCTCTCGAGCGGCTTCGGCGACACCACCGGCAACTCCACCGACCCGACCAAGCTCGTGCAGCGCAAGGAGTACGAGCACGTCCTCGACCTCTGGTTCCGCTACAAGACGGCCCGCTTCCACCTCGAGGCGGAGCTCTCCGGCCAGGTGGGGCAGATCGGCAACCCGACCGCCGACCCCGGGTACACCGGTCCGCAGATCCTGGTCCGCCAGCTCGGCGGCGCCGCCAGGGCGAGCTACCAGGTCTCGCCCAACAAGTTCAGCATGGGGCTCGAGATCGGCGTCGCCTCCGGCGACCGCGCCCCGGGCTTCGGCAACCGGCCGAACCAGCTCGACGTCACCGACCCGACCAACCCGAAGCAGCCGAGCTACGGCGCGCTCGAGGGGCCGCAGTTCGGCAGGTATACGCACAACGGCAAGACCATCGACGACCGGGACATCCGCAACTTCCGCTTCGACCCGGGCTACCGCGTCGACCTCATCCTCTGGCGCGAGATCCTGGGCCAGGTGACCGACGCCATGTACTTCCGGCCGTCGATCCGCTGGGACATCGTGAGCGGCCTCGCCTTCGACGCCGCCGTCATCTACTCGCAGGCCATCTATTCGACCTCCACGCCGAGCGCGAGCGAGACCGGCAACGGCACCTCGCCGCTCGGCCTCGAGCTCGACACCAAGCTCTCCTACACCGGCGACGACGGCTTCTCCGGCTGGCTCCAGTACGGCCTCCTTCAGCCGCTCGACGGCTTCAGCGGCACGGGCGTGTCGCTCGGGCGCGCCCACGCGGTGCGCGCCGGCCTGGCCATCCGCTTCTAGCCGGCGCCGCCCCCGGCCCGGCGCTCAGGC
>DASTGK010000381.1:0-3355 GCA_035719085.1 Anaeromyxobacteraceae bacterium | reverse complement strand
GAACTGCGACAAGGAGCTGACGATGGCGCTCAGCGCCACGCGGCTCCGCATCATCGCCCCCATCCCGGGCAAGGGCGTGGTCGGCATCGAGGTGCCGAACAAGCAGCGCGGCACCGTCTTCCTGCGCGACATCCTCGAGTCCGAGGTCTTCGGCCACGCCGGCGGCTTCCTGCCGCTCGGCCTCGGCAAGGACATCGAGGGGCTGCCGTACTGCGTCGACCTGCAGAAGATGCCGCACCTGCTCATCGCCGGCACCACCGGCTCGGGCAAGTCGGTCGGCCTCAACACCATGATCCTCAGCATGCTCTACCGGCAGACGCCGGCCGAGGTGCGGATGATCATGGTCGACCCGAAGATGACGGAGCTGTCGCCCTACGAGGACATCCCGCACCTGCTCCTGCCGGTGGTGACCGATCCGCAGAAGGCCTCGCGCGCCCTGCAGTGGGCCGTCGACGAGATGGAGCGGCGCACCCAGATCCTGGCCGACACCGGCTCCAAGGACCTGAAGAGCTACAACGGCAAGGTGGAGAAGGCGCGCGCCGAGGGGCGGACCCTCGGCGACGCCGACGCCCCGCCGCCGAAGAAGCTGGTGGTGGTGGACGCCGCCGCCGGCGAGACCGAGGAGCAGGCCGCCGCCCGCGCCGAGGCCGAGGCCGCGGCGCCGGTGGAGGCGGCCGGCCCCAGCCCCGAGTTCGAGGACCCGACCGCCCCGCCGCCCGACGACCCGGTGGCGGCGCGCGACGAGAAGAAGGTCCCGCAGAAGCTGCCGTACATCGTGGTGGTCATCGACGAGCTGGCCGACCTCATGCTCACCGCGCCGCGCGAGGTCGAGACCTCGCTGGCCCGGCTCGCCGCCAAGGCCCGCGCCACCGGCATCCACCTCATCGTGGCGACGCAGCGCCCGTCGACCGACGTGGTCACCGGCACCATCAAGAACAACTTCCCGGCCCGCATCTCCTTCCGGCTCGGCAGCCGCCACGACTCCTCGACCATCATCAACGGCCCCGGCGCCGAGGCCCTGCTCGGCAACGGCGACATGCTGGTGATGACCGCCACCGCGCCGCTCACCCGCGTGCAGGGCGCCTTCGTCTCCGAGGAGGAGCTGCACCGGGTCATCGGCTTCCTCAAGGAGCAGGGGAAGCCGGTCTACGACGACTCGATCCTCAAGGCGCGCGACGCCGGCGAGGGCGGCCGCTTCGACGACGAGAACGACCCGGTCTACGACCAGGCCATCGAGATCGTGGCGCGCATGGACGAGGTCTCCGTCTCCAAGCTGCAGCGCGAGATGCGGCTCGGCTACAACAAGGCGGCCAAGATCATCGAGCGGATGGAGCGCGAGGGGCTGGTCGGCCCCGCCAACGGCGTGAAGCCGCGCCAGGTGCTGATGCGCGGCGCGACGCCGGGCGAGGCGTCGCCGTATCCGAACGTGTAGGAGCGCCGGGCCGAAGTCCTCGGGCACGGGCCACGGACGGGCCGTCCCACGGCCACGGCCACGCGTTCGGGATCGGGTTCGGGTTCGGGTTCGGGGACTGCCTCACACCTTCATCTTCTTCTCCTCGCCCCGCACCAGCCGCCCGATGTTCTCGCGGTGGCGCCAGAAGATGAGGAGCGCGATGACCACGCCGGCCCAGGAGATCGGGCTCGACGGCCCGTGCTGCACGAAGGCCCCCACGGCGCAGGCGGTGGTGCCGGCCAGCGAGCCGACCGACGAGATGCGCGTCACCGCCCAGAGCACCAGGTAGGTGCCGATGCCCGCCAGCGCCGCCCAGGGCGCCAGCACCGCGAAGATGCCGAGCCCGGTGGCGACCCCCTTGCCGCCCTTGAAGCGGAGCCAGACCGGGAAGAGGTGGCCCAGGAAGGCGGCCACCGCCACCGCCATCACCCAGAGCTGCGGCTGCGCCCAGCCCGCGGTGAGGTGGCGCGTCACGGCGATGGGGACCATCGCCTTGGCCGCGTCGAGGACGAGGACGGCGACGCCCATCACCTTGCCGCCGGCGCGCGCCACGTTGGTGGCGCCGATGTTGCCCGAGCCGACCTGGCGCACGTCGACGCCGAGGAAGAGCCGGGCCAGCACCAGGCCGAAGGGGATGGAGCCGCAGAGGTAGCCGGCGGCGGTGAGGAGCAGGCCGAGGAGCGTCTCGTTCATGAAGCGACCTCGCGCGCGAGGAGCCAGGCCCAGTTGGCGAGGAGCGCCACCGCCCCGAGCGCCGTGGCGGCGCGGAGCGCGCGCGGCGGGAGGGGCGGGAACGGCAGGCCGGCGGCCACCCGGGCCGCGTCGAGGAGGGCGTAGAGCCAGGCGCCCGCCGCGAGCGCCGCGCCAGCCGGGCTGGCGTGGAGCGCGCCGGCGAGGTCGCCGTGGGCCAGCGCCACGAAGGCGTGGGTCATGCCGCAGGTGGCGCAGGGGATGCCGAGGAGCCCCCGCGCCGGGCAGGTGAAGGGGACCGCCAGCACCGGGACGAAGCGGGCCACGAGGAACGACAGCGCCGCGATCCCGGCGAAGACCTCCGGGTGGCCGAAGCGGCGGGCGGTGGCGGCGGCGGCGGTCATCAGAGGTTGGTCGTCCCGTCCTTGGCCGCGTCGGCCGCCTGCTGCAGCCCCTTCATCAGCGTGGCGCCGCCCAGGCCGATGGCGCAGGCGCAGCAGACGCAGGCCAGCACCACCGGCGTGAAGACGGCGGCGGCCGCCTTGCCCGGGCCGCAGCGGTGCGCCTCGCCGAGGCCGACGATGAGGACCACCAGGAACCAGACGGCCGCCACCAGGCTGCCGCAGCCCGGCAGCGCGAGCAGGAGCTGCAGGCCGGTGGCGTAGGCCACCACCGTGAGCGTGGCGTCGAAGCCGCGCGCCGCCCCCTTGAAGAGCATGAGCAGCAGGTGGATCACCGCCGAGTTGAGGTAGATGGCGATGACCGCCAGCAGCGGGGCGAGCACGATCTGGGCGACGGTGGCGCCGCCCGTGAGGCTCTGCGTGAAGAGGCGGAGGATGCGCGCCTGCTCCTCCGGCATCCCCTGCATCATCTGCTGCATGGCGGCGATCGAGGCGGCGCCGGAGAAGTAGCCGTAGACGGCGGCGGCGGCGCTGCCGACGGTGGCGGCGATGACGCCGAAGAGGACGGCCGCGCCGGTCTGGTCGATCCGCACCCGCCGGAAGAACTCGCTCGGCTGGACCGCCACGAGCTTGAAGGTCTCGAAGAAGGCGCCGAAGAGGCCGCGCGCCTTCCGGTCGGCCCACGGCGAGGGCTGCTCGCCGGCGGGGCCGGCGCCGGGCGGGCCGTAGGGCGGGGGCGGCGGCGGGCCCCAGCCGCCGGGTGGCTGGCCGTAGCCGCCCGGAGGTGGACCGTAGCCGCCGGGCGGCGGGC
>DASTGK010000380.1:0-2624 GCA_035719085.1 Anaeromyxobacteraceae bacterium | reverse complement strand
GCCACCGCCACCGCGCCGGTGGCGACGAGGAGCCCGGCCTGGGCGGCGCCGCAGAGGAGGAGCGACGCCGAGGCGCCGGTCACCCGCGCCGCGGCCCGCAGCCGCCCCTCGCCCCCGTCCTCGAGCGAGGCGATCGAGTCGGTGACCGGCTCGAGGAGGCGCGAGACGCCGCCCGCCCGCGGCACGCGCGCCGCCTCCCGCCCGCCGTAGGGCGTGGCGCCGATGCCGCCGGGGCGCACCCGGTAGAGCGCCAGCCGCTCGCCGCCGGCCACCTCGACCGCGTCGGCCACCGGCTCCACCGGCACCTCGGTGGTGTTCATGGTGAGGGCCACGGTGCGGGTGAGCCAGATGGCCCCGGGCGGCGCCAGCGCCCGCACCGCGTCGGCGGTGGCCGCGGGGCCCTGCCCCGGCTCGACCCGCTCGCCGGCCAGCTCGCCCTGGTGGAGCGCGAGCCGGAGCGCCAGCCGGTCGCCCTCCGGGGCGGCGGCGTTCCAGCTGGCCACCCGGTCCTGCACCGCCATGGCGCAGAGGACGGCGTTGGTGGGCGAGGCGAAGGCGCCGGTGAGGACCGGGCCGGCCACGAGCGCCCGCCGCCCCTCGAAGGCGCCGAGCGCCGGCACCACCAGCCGGTCGTGCTCGAGCAGCAGCCGCGCCAGCGCCTCGGGCGGCGAGGCCGCGGCGCGCGCCGCCCAGCCGTCGAGCTCCACCGAGAGGAGCGTCAGCGCCCGGGCGCGCGGCAGCCCGGAGGCGACCGGCCGCAGGTAGGAGGAGACGGGGCGCCGCCGCGGCTTCCCCGGCGCCGTCCGCGGGCGGACGCCGCGCGGCGCCTTGCGCCCGCCCCCCTCGCGGCCGTCGAGCACGCCGAGCAGCTCCTCGGCCGACTGGGCCCGGCCGCCCTTGTCCTTCACGGTGGCGCGGGCCACGAAGCGGAGCAGCGCCGGGTGGCTGGCGAGCGAGGGCAGCTCGCGCTCGGGCGAGGGGACCGGTTCGTAGGCCTGGGCCCGGAGCAGCGCCCGGGTGTCGGCCGAGGGGAACGGGTGGCGCCCGGTGAGGAGCACCCAGGCGATGATGCCGGCGCTGTAGAGATCGGCCCGGTGGTCCACCTCGCCGCCCACCGCCTGCTCCGGCGCCAGGAACTCGGGCGTGCCGACGACCAGCCCGGCCTGCGTGGCCGGCGCCCCGGCCGGCCCGGTCGCCTTGGCGATGCCGAAGTCGAGGATGGTGAGCCGCTCGCGCCCCTCCTCCGGCACCAGCCAGAGGTTGTCCGGCTTGAGGTCGCGGTGGACGATGCCGGCGCCGTGGGCCGCCACCAGGCCGCGCAGGAGCTGGCGCATCAGGTCGGCCACCTGGGCCGGCGGCAGCGACCCGGTCCGCTCCAGCCGCTCGCGCAGCGACTCGCCGCGCAGCAGCTCCATCACCAGGAAGAGCTCGCCGCCCGGCGCCTGGCCGAAGTCGAGCATCTCGACCACGTGCGGCGACGAGACCTGCACCGCGATGCGCGCCTCGCGCCGGAAGCGCTCCACCTCGAGCGGGCTGCGGGCGAAGAGCGGGTGGAGCACCTTGACGGCCACGGGCCGGCCGATGCGGATCGCCTCGGCCTCGTAGACCGCCCCCATCCCGCCCTCGGCGACGAGCCGGACGATCCGGTAGCGGCCGTCGAGCAGCTCGCCGGGCGCGAGCGGCGGGGCGGGCGCGGCGGGCGCCACCTCGAGCTCCGCGTCGGTGAGGGCGAGCGTCTTCTCCGCCATGCGCGCTCAGCCGAAGAACTCGACCTTGCCGGTCTCCAGGTCGTACTCGGCGCCGATGACCATCATCCCCTCGCGGCTGATGAGCCGCTCCAGCGCCGGCGTGCCGTGGCGCAGGTGCTCCACCGCCATGCGCACGTTGATGCGCACCGCCGCCCGGGCCACCGCCGCCCGGTCGCCGCCCGCCATCAGCGCCGCGTCGACCGCCGGCCGGACCCGCTCCACGATCGACATGAGGTTGTCCGAGGCCGGGGCCTCGCCCCGCTCCGCCGCCTCGAGCGTGGCGTCGACCGCGCCGCAGTGGGTGTGGCCCATCACCACCACGAGCCGCGCCCCGTACCGGTCGGCGGCGAACTCCACCGAACCGACCTGCGAGGGCGAGACGACGTTGCCGGCCACGCGGATGACGAACAGGTCGCCGAGCCCCTGGTCGAAGACCAGCTCGGCCGGCGCCCGCGAGTCGGAGCAGCCGAGCAGGATGGCGAAGGGCAGGTGCTCCCTGGTGAGCGCCTTGCGGTCGAGCTGGCGCGCCAGCGAGTCGATGCTGATGACGTGCGAGGCAAAGCGGGCGTTGCCGGCCCGGAGCCGGTCGAGGGCCTCGAGGGCGGACAGGTTGGGCGTGGGCATGCCCCCACTTGTGCCCGGCCCCGCTCCACCGGTCAAGGCGCGTGGGGGTGCGCCGAGGCGCCCAGGAACCGCGCCACCGCCGGCCCGCCGCGGGCCCGCGCCGCGATGCAGGCGTCGGCCTCCTGCAGCGCCGCGGCGAGCGCGCGGGGCGCGCCGTCGAAGGGCTCGGCGCGCGGCCCGAGGAAGGCGGCCACCTCGGCGCGGCGGCGCGGGTCGCAGGCCAGGCCGGCCGCCTCGGCCACCAGCCAGCCC
>DASTGK010000379.1:0-3080 GCA_035719085.1 Anaeromyxobacteraceae bacterium | reverse complement strand
CGGCTCAACGCCGAGGAGTTCGACGGCGCCATCGAGGCGCGCATCGGCTGGGCGGCGGTGCGCCCGGGGCGCCGGCGGCGCACGGTGAAGACCGGCGTCTACCTGCAGGACGCCCGCGTCATCCGCATCCACCCGACGCTCGACCGGCCCGAGGTGCCCGAGTTCTACGTGGCGGCGGTGGTCTTCCACGAGATGCTCCACCAGGCGGTGCCGGCGCGCGAGGTGGGCGGGCGGCGCATCGTCCACGGCGCCGACTTCCGCCGGCGCGAGCAGGCCTACGCCGGCCACGCCCGCGCCCGCGAGTGGGAGCGGCGCCACCTCGGGCTGCTCCTCTCGTCGCCTGACGCCTGACTGGCCCCGGCGCCGGCCGGGCGCGCCACTTCACCCTGTGCCATCATCGGCCGGCATGCGCCGCGCCGCCGCCCTCGCCCTGCTCCTCGCCGCCGGCTGCCTGCGCGCGCGCGGCACGCCGGAGGAGCCGGTGGTCACGGCGGTCGACCTCGCCGGCGTGAAGGCGGTCGACCGGGACGACCTCCTCGAGAAGCTCGCCACCCAGCCCTCGCGCTGCCGGCTCTGGAGCTGCGACGCGCCGCGGCTCGATCCGGACGCGCTGGCCGTCGACGTGAAGCGCGTCGAGGCCTACTACCGCGAGCGCGGCTACTACCAGGCGGCGGCCAGCGCCGAGGAGCGGCCGGAGGGGGAGGGGCGCGTCCGCGTCGTCATCACGGTGCGCGAGGGGGCGCCGGTCCGCGTGGCCGAGCTGGTGGTGGAGGGGCTCGAGGCGGCGCCCGAGGCGAGGAAGGCGGCGGAGAGCCTGCCGCTGCGCCAGGGGGCCGTCTTCACCGAGGCGGGCTACGACGCCGGCCTGGAGCGGCTCAAGGCGGCGCTCCGCGCCACCGGCTACGCCACCGCCGAGGTGACCGAGCACGCCGAGGTGCTCCCCGAGGAGGGGAAGGCGACCGTCCGCTACGTGGTGACGGCCGGCCGCCGCTACCGCTTCGGCCGCGTCTTCGTCTCCGGGGCCGGGAGCATCCCGCGCGGCCGGGTGGTCGAGCAGGCCGAGGTCGAGGCGAAGCCGGGCGACTGGTACGACGAGCGCAAGCTGGCCGAGGTGCGGCAGCGGGTCTTCGACATGGGGGTCTTCGGCGGCGTCCGCGTGGCCCACGGCACGCCCGACCCGGAGCGGCTCACCGTGCCCATCGTGGTGACGGTGCGCGAGGCGCCGCTGCGCACGGTGCGCGCCGGCCCAGGCCTCGGCTTCCAGGCGACGCGCTGGGAGGCCGACGCGCTCGCCTCCTGGACCCACCGCAACTTCCTGGGCGACCTGCGCCGGCTGCAAGTGGACGGCCGGGCCGGCTACGCCTGGATCCCCGATCCCTTCTCGCGCCGGCGGGAGGGGGAGGTGGGGCTCATCGGCGTGGAGCTGACGCAGCCGGGCGCCTTCGCCCGCATCGCCGACCTGGGGGCGCGGGTCGAGGTGGAGCGGAGCCTGCAGGAGGGGTACGGCTTCGACGCCGAGCGGCTCAAGCTGGCCGCGCCGCTGCGGCTCGCGCCGCGCTGGACCCTCGTCCCCTCCTGGAACCTGGAGGTCTACCAGCTGCGCCGGGTGAGCGCCTCGGTCACCACGCCGGTCCAGTTCGAGCGGTGCGACACCGTCTGCCTCCTCTCCTACCTGGAGCAGCGCGTCACCTGGGACGGGCGCGACGACCCGATCGCCACGCGGCGCGGCCTCTACGGCGCCCTCTCGATCCAGGAGGGGTTCGACGTGGCCGGCCACGGCTACCGCTTCCTCCGCGTCCTGCCCGAGGCGCGCGCCTACCTGCCGCTCGGCGCCGACACCGTGCTCGCCGTCCGCGCCCGGGCCGGCGCGCTCGTCCCCCTGCGCGAGACCAGCCCGGCCCCCATCGTCGCGCTCTTCACCGCCGGCGGCGCCACCTCGATGCGCGGCTACGACGCCCAGCGCCTCTCGCCCATGGCGCTGCAGGACGGCCGGTGGGTGCCGACCGGCGGCAACGGGCTGCTGGAGGGCTCGCTCGAGCTGCGCACGTCGCTCGGCGGCGACCTCGGCGGCGCCCTCTTCCTCGACGCCGGCGACGTCTCCTCGGCGACGAGCCAGCCGGCCGAGTGGCGTTCGGTGCTCGATCCGACGCGGCTGCAGCTGGCCCTCGGCGTGGGGCTGCGCTACCGGACCCCGTTCGGCCCGCTGCGGCTCGACGTGGCCGCCAGGCTGCCGACCGACTGGAGCGCCGGCGTCCCGTTCGCCGACCGCTTCCCCAAGGTGCCGGGCGGGAGCGATCACCGCGAGCCGATCGCCGCCCTCCACGTCACGCTCGGCGAGGCCTTCTAGGTGCACCGAACCGCCGCCAGGGCCGTGCGCCTCCTCTTCTGGTCGCTCCTCGGCCTCTGCGCCGCCGTCGCCGTGACGCTCTCGGCGCTGGCCGCCTTCGCCGCCACGCCGCCCGGCACGCGGGTGGTGGCGCGGCTCCTCATCGAGCGGGTGGACGAGGCGGTGGCCGGCCGGCTCGCGCTCCAGGGGTTCGAGGTGGTGCCGGGCGGCGGCGTGGAGCTGCGCGGCCTCGAGGTCTGGGATCCGGACGGCCACCTGGTGCTGCAGGTGTCGCGGGCGCGCCTCTCGGCCGACCTGACCCGGCTGCGCAGCCGCGTCGTCGGCCTGGTGGTCGAGCTCGACGGGCCGTCGGTGCTGCTCGAGGAGGAGCCGGACGGCCGGCTGTCGCTCGCGCGGGCCTTCGAGCCGACGGTCCCGTCGCCGCCCGAGCCGCCGGGGAGCGGGCCGGCGCGGCCGAGCTGGACGCTCCGGCTGACGCGCCTCACGCTGCGCGGCGGCGACCTCTGGTGGCGCGGGGTGGACGGCGTCTCGCGCCTGGAGGCCTCCGGCGTCGGCGCCGAGGCCGAGGGCTCCTACGGGCCGAAGGGCGGCTTCGCCGAGCTGCGGCTCCGCGCCGACCTGGCGGCGCCGGTGGAGGGGCCGGCCGCGCTCGACCTCGCCGCCCACCTCGACGACGACCGGCTCACCGTGCCGGTGCTGGCGGCGTCGCTCGGCGAGACGCGGCTCGAGGGGC
>DASTGK010000378.1:0-2307 GCA_035719085.1 Anaeromyxobacteraceae bacterium | reverse complement strand
GGCGATCGCCGCGCCCAAGGCGCCGGCCGCACCGAAGCCGGCCGCGCGCCCGTCGGCCGTGGAGCGCAGCGCCCAGCCGCGCGCCGGCGGCAACCGGCTCGCCAGCGTCCTCTCGCAGCTGAAGAGCGAGATCCAGGCCGGCAGCCCCGACGGCGATCCGCGCGGCGACTCGAGCGAGGCGGTGGGCGACCAGTACCACGCGCTGGTGGTGGCGGCCCTGCGCCAGAACTACCGGCTGCCGCCCACCATCAGCGAGCGCGACCGGCTGCACCTCACCGGCACGCTCGTCCTCTTCATCGACGGCGACGGCCGCATCCTCCGCTACGAGTTCTCGAAGCGGAGCGGCAACCAGGTCTTCGACGACGCGCTGGAGCGGGCGGTCCGCGACACCCGCTTCGCCCCGCCGCCGACCGCCTCGCGCGACGCCTACCGGCGCGTCGGGCTCGAGGTGCAGTTCCGCATCGCCGGCTGACACCACCCGGGAGCCTCATGCGCCGCCACCTCACGCTCGCCCTCCTCGCCCTGGCCCTCGCCGCCCCGGCCCGCGCCCAGCGCGCCACCGTGGTGGTCGACTCGCCCGACTTCCGGCCGCTCCCCATCGCCGTGCCCGCCTTCCTGGCGGACGGCGAGGCGCGGGCGGCCGGCGAGGCGACCGACGTGCTGCGCGCCGACCTCACCCTCTCCGGCCTCTTCGAGGTGCTCGACCCGCGCAGCTACCTGGCCGACGCGAGCGAGGGGCTGGCCGCCCCGTCCATCAAGTTCTCCCGCTGGGCCACGGTCGGCGCCGACGGCCTGGTGAAGGCCCGCCTGCGCCGCGAGGGGGCCGGCCTGGCGGCCGACCTGCGGCTCCACGAGGTGCGGGCCGGGCGCGAGGTGCTGGCGCGGACGCTCGCCGCGCCCGACGCGCGCCAGCTGGCCCACCGCATCGCCGACGAGCTGGTGCGCCACTACACCGGCGAGCCGGGCGTCTTCCGCACCCACATCGTGGCCATCCGCAAGGCCGGCGACGGCCGCGAGCTCGTCCTCTTCGACGCCGACGGCAAGAACCCGCGGGTGCTCCTCTCGGAGAAGACGCTGCTCCTCATGCCCTCGTGGCACCCGGACGGCGACCGCATCCTCGTCACCAGCTACCGCGGCGGCCGCCCCGAGCTCTGGGTCTACCGGCTCTCCGACCGGAGCTTCCGCCGGCTGCCCACGGGCCACCTGGCGGTGGGCGGCGCCTTCTCGCCGGACGGCACGCGCCTCGCCTTCACCTCGGCCGACGGCGCCGACACCGACGTCTGGGTGGCCGCCGCCGACGGCACCGGGGCGCGCCGGCTCACCAGCGGCGCCGCGCTCGACCTCTCGCCCACCTGGTCGCCGGACGGCGCGCGCCTGGCCTTCGTCTCCGACCGGGCCGGCACGCCCCAGCTCTACCTCATGAGCGCCGGCGGCGGCGACCCGCGCCGGCTCACCTTCCAGGGCAACTACAACCAGACGCCGCAGTGGGGGCCGCGCGGCGACCTCATCGCCTTCACCGCCCGCGACGAGCGCAAGGTCTTCGACGTCTTCGCGGTCTCGCCGGAGACCGGCAAGATCCAGCGCGTCACGCAGGACCAGGGGCGCACCAACGAGGAGCCGACCTGGGCGCCGAACGGGCGGCTGCTGGCCTTCACCAGCGACCGGGGCGGCGTCCCGCAGCTCGTCATCTCCGACCCGAAGGGCGAGCGGCAGGCGGTGGTCACCTCGGGCGCCGAGCTGGCCACGCCGGCCTGGGGCCCGCTGCCGCGGGAGTAGCGCCATGGGACGACGCGTCGCCGCCATCGACGTCGGCACCAACACCGTGCTCCTCCTCGTGGCCGAGGAGCGGCCGGACGGCATCCACCCGCTGGCCGAGCGGGCCGAGATCACCCGGCTCGGCCGCGGCGTCGACGCCACCGGCCGGCTCGACCCGGCCGCGGTCGCCGAGACGGCCCGCGTGCTCGGCGCCTACGCCGCCGAGGCGCGCGCCCTCGGGGCCGAGGACGTCGCCTGCGTCGCCACCAGCGCCGCCCGCGACGCCGCCAACGGCGCCGACTTCTTCGCGGCCGCCTGGGCCGCCGCCGGCCTCGTGCCGGCCGTCATCCCGGGCGACGAGGAGGCGCGGCTGGTCTGGTGCAGCGCCTGGCGCGACTTCGGTGGACGGGGCGCGTCCGCGGGCCTGGCGGTCCTCGACGTGGGCGGCGGCTCGACCGAGCTCTCCTTCGGCGACGGCCCGGCGCCGGCCGGGCGGAAGAGCGTCCAGGTGGGGGCGGTCCGGCTCACCGAGCGCCACGTCCGCGAGGACCC
>DASTGK010000377.1:0-2436 GCA_035719085.1 Anaeromyxobacteraceae bacterium | reverse complement strand
GCCGGTCCAGCGGTTGAGGAAGGCGAAGGCCTCGCCGGCGCTCCCGGAGTACCAGGCCATGAAGTGCTCCATGGCGTAGCCGTAGGAGACCATGAGGCCGGTGGCGAGGATGACCTTCGCCATGTTGTCGAGGTGCTTCAGGGTGACGACGCGCTCGAAGCCGAGCAGCTTGCGCGCCGGGATCATGAGCGTCACCACCATGGCGAAGCCGGAGAAGATGGCGCCGGCCACGAAGTAGGGCGGGAAGATGGTGGTGTGCCAGCCGGGCAGCTGGGAGATGGCGAAGTCGAAGGAGACGATGGTGTGGACGGAGACGACGAGCGGCGTGCCCAGGCCGGCCAGCAGCAGGTAGCCGATGCGGTAGTGGCGCCAGTGGCGCGCCGAGCCGCGCCAGCCGAAGGCGAAGAGGCCGTAGGCGATCCGCTTGGCCCGGGTCGGCGCCCGGTCGCGCAGCGAGGCGAGGTCGGGGATGAGCCCCAGGTACCAGAAGAGGAAGGAGACGGTGGCGTAGGTCGAGATGGCGAAGACGTCCCAGGGGAGCGCCGACTTGAAGTTGGGCCAGACGCCGGTGGTGGCCGGGTACGGGATGAGCCACCAGAAGAGCCAGGGGCGGCCCAGGTGGATGATCGGGTACATGCCGGCCATGGCCACGGCGAAGAGCGTCATGGCCTCGGCGAAGCGGTTGATGCTGGTGCGCCAGCGCTGCTGGAAGAGCAGCAGGATGGCGCTGATGAGCGTGCCGGCGTGGCCGATGCCGATCCACCAGACGAAGTTGGTGATGTCGAAGGCCCAGGCCACCGGGATGTTGTTGCCCCAGGCGCCGATGCCGACGACGAAGGTGGTGACGAGCGACAGGAGCCAGAAGCCCATCCCCAGGCCCAGCACGCCGAGGAGCACGAGGAAGCCCTTGCGCGTGGGGCCGAGGACGGGGGCGAGCAGGTCGTCGGTGAGCGTCCGGTCGTCGGGGCGGCCGACGAGCACCGGCACCGGCTCGAGCGGATCGGCGGCGACGTCGCGGGAGACGGCGGGCTTCGAGCTCATGCCAGCTCCGGGTTGGGGTTCCTGAGCCGCGACAGGTAGGCGGTGCGCGGGCGCGTGCCGAGCTCGTGCAGCAGGTCGTAGCGGCGCGGGTCCTGCTGCAGCCGCGCCACCTTGGAGCCGGGGTCGTTCAGGTTGCCGAAGACGATGGCCTCGGCCGGGCAGGCCTGCTGGCAGGCCGAGACGACGGCGTCGCCGCCCACCTTCTGGGCCTGGCTGCGGGCGCCGATGCGGGCCCGCTCGATGCGCTGCACGCAGTAGGTGCACTTCTCCATGACGCCGCGGGCGCGGACGGTGACGTCCGGATTCTGCAGCATCTTGATGGTCGGGGCGTAGCTGCCGCGGTAGTCGAGGTAGTTGAAGCGCCGCACCTTGTAGGCGCAGTTGTTGGAGCAGTAGCGGGTGCCGACGCACCGGTTGTAGACCATCTCGTTCAGCCCCTCGTCGGAGTGGACGGTGGCGTTGACCGGGCAGACGTACTCGCAGGGGGCCGCCTCGCAGTGGACGCAGGCGAGCGGCTGCGACACGGTCGAGGGGTCCTCGGCCGTCCCCTCGTAGTAGCGGTCGACGCGCAGCCAGTGCATCTCGCGGCTGCGCAGCACCTGCTCCTTGCCGACCACCGGGATGTTGTTCTCGGCCTGGCAGGCGACGGTGCAGGCGCCGCAGCCGATGCACTTGGAGAGGTCGATGGCCATGCCCCAGCGGTACTCCTCCTTCGAGTAGTCGACGGGGGCGAGGATGGTCTCCTGGGCGCCGCGGTGCTCGTCGAGCTCGCGCTGCCGCTCGGCCAGCTCCCCCACGTCGAAGCCGAGCGCGATGGCCCGCCCCTCCATGGAGAAGTGCTCCTGCGTCCGGGCGAGCACGTGGCGGCGGCCGGCCTTCTTCACGCCGAGGTCGCCGTCGATCCAGGGGGCGGCGGCGTGGCGGATGGCCTGGGCCGGGAAGCCGACGCCCGCGCCGGCCGGCCCGGCCACGGTGCGGCCGTAGCCGAGCGGCAGGGTCACCGAGTCGTCGGCCTGGCCCGGCTGGATCACCACGGGCGCGTCGACGCTCCGGCCGCGCAGCGTGAGCGTCACCACGTCGCCCTCGGCGAGGCCGAGGCGCGCCGCGGTGGCGGGGGAGAAGGCGGCGCCGTTGTCCCAGGTGAGCTTCGAGACCGGGTGGGGCAGCTCCTGCAGCCAGGCGTTGTCGGCGAAGCGGCCGTCGAGCGCCTTGTCGTCCGGGGCGCAGACCGCCTCGAGCCCGGCGGCGGGCCGGGGCGCGGCGGCGAGCGCCTGGGCCACGGCGGCCTGGGCCACGGCGGGGACCTCGGTGGGCCGGGCGGTGCCGGCCACCACGCCGGCGGCGAGCCAGCGGTCCCAGGCCTGGTCGAAGCCGGCCTCGCCGCTGCGCGCCTTC
>DASTGK010000376.1:0-11736 GCA_035719085.1 Anaeromyxobacteraceae bacterium | reverse complement strand
CGAGGAGCTCGCCGCGCGCGAAGCGGGTCGACGCCTGGTACTTCATCCAGAACCCGAAGGGCTTCTTCTTGCCCACCCCGCGGCCCGGCCGCTTTGCGCCCCGGCGGCCGCCGCGCTACACCACGGGCCGCATGCGGGCCTACGTCGGCGTCGGCACCAACCTCGGGGACCGCTGGGCCCGGCTGGCGCTCGCCGCCCGGGCCCTGCGCGCCGCCCCGCGCGTCGCCGTGGTGCGCGCCTCGCGCGTCTGGGACACGGCGCCGGTCGGCCCGCCGCAGCCCCGCTACCTGAACGCCGTGCTCGAGCTCGAGACGGCCCTCCCGCCGCGGGCGCTCCTCGCGGCGCTCCAGGCGGTCGAGCGGGAGGCGCTGCGGCGGCGCGACCTGCGCTGGGGTGCGCGCACGCTCGACCTCGACCTCCTGCTGCACGGCGCCATCGTCCTCGACGAGCCGGGGCTGCGGCTGCCGCACCCGGGCATGGCGGCGCGCCGCTTCGTGCTGGCGCCGCTCGCCGAGCTCGCGCCGGCGCTGGTGGTGCCGGGCACCGGGGCGACCGTGGCGCGGCTCCTCGAGGCGGCGCCGCCCGCCGACCTCGCGCCGGCGGGGCGCTACCCGCTCTGACCGCGGCGCCTCGGCAGGTGACCGCGGGGAGCGCCCGTGCTAATCGGCTCGGGCGCGCCCGCGCCGCCGCGCGGGCCAGGAGGACGTCATGAAGCGGCTCGCCCTGGTCATCGCCCTCGCCCTCGCCGGCTGCTCCCGCGGCGGTGACGCCGCGCCCGCCGAGAGCGGCCTCTCCATCTTCCACACCCGCTGCGCCCGCTGCCACGGCGCCGACGGGCGCGGCAACGCCGTCTTCAACACGCCGGTGCTGCAGGCCTCCAAGCTCTCGGTGGCCGAGATGGAGCAGGTGATCGCGAGCGGCCGCGCCAAGATGCCGTCGTTCCGGCTCGAGCTCACGCCGCAGCAGATCAGCGCGGTGGCCGGCTACATCAAGAGCGACCTCAAGTAGCGCCGCGCGCCAGCGCACTACTCGAGCGGATCGTCCTCCGGCTCGAGCGGGTTCCAGGTCCAGAGGAAGTGCTCCATCAGGTCGGTCTCGGCCTGGTCGAACCGATCGTGCGAGGCGTGCTGGTGCTCGGCCGGCACCTCCACCGGCCCCTCGTCCATGCCGGCGGCGCGCAGCACCGGCAGGTAGGCGTCGAGCCGCCCGTAGAGCGCCAGGAGCTGGTGCTGGTCGTAGACCAGCGTCGAGGGCTCGGCCGCCGAGCCGATCCAGAGGTGGTGGCGGCCGTCCTGCTCGAGGAAGTCGCGGAAGCGGGCCAGGAAGGCCTCGAGCGCCGCCCGCCCGACCGGCCGCGTCGTCTGGTAGCGCCCCGGCGGCCGCAGGCAGCGCATCGAGAGCAGCACATAGACGACGTGGAACGGCTCCGGGAGCGTGCGGGCGAGCTCGATGAGCAGCCCGACCTGGTCGCGATCCGGCGCGGCCAGGATGCGCGGCGGCGCCGAGGGGTCGTCCTCCACCCTGAAGGCGTGGCTCTGCGGGTGGGCCACGAAGCCCGCGCCCGACGGCACGCCGAGCTTGAAGCCGCTCACGGGCGGCTCCGCGGCGGGCGGCCGGCCGCCTGGAGCACCAGCGCCACCGTCTCGGGCGGGAGCGGCGCGCAGCCGCCGGCGGCCCGGGCGATGACGGCCATGCGCGCCACGCGCTCCAGCGTCTCCATCCGGTCGGTCGCCTCGGCCACGGTGGCGCCGAGGCAGAGGGCGCCGTGCCGCTCGAGGAGGATGACGTCGTGGACCGGCAGGAAGGGGGCGAGCGAGCCGGGCACCGCGCCCGTGCCGGGCACGGCGAACGGCGCCACCGCCACGGGGCCGAGCGTCACCGCCGCCTCGGGGACGAGGTCGCCCGGCCAGCCGGCGCCGGCCACGGTGAGCGCCACGGCGGTGATGGGGTGGGCGTGCACCGCCGCCTGGACGTCGGGGCGGGCCGCGTAGGCGGCGAGGTGCATGCGCAGCTCGCTCGTGGGGCGGCCGCGCCCCTCCACCACCGCGCCGGCGGCGTCGACGACGAGCAGCTCCTCGGGCGCGAGCGCGCCCTTGGAGACGCCGGACGGGGTGACGAGGAAGGTGCCGTCGCCGCGCCGGGCCGAGAGGTTCCCCTCGGCGGCGCCGATGAGGTCCCGCTCGAGGAGGCGGCGGCCGGCGGCGCAGAGCGCGAGGCGCAGGGCGTGGTCGGCGCGGTGGGCCATGGCTCAGATGATCTTGGCGGCCAGCAGGTCCTGCACGTCGAGCAGGCCGACCATGCGCCCCTCGCCGTCCACCACCGGCACCTGGTCGATGCGGGCCTGGCGCATGACGCGCGCCGCGTCGACCACCAGGTCGCCGGGCGCGATGGTGCGCGGGTTGCGCCCCATGGCGGTGGCGGTGGGCCGGGTGAAGTCGGTGTGGCCGTGCTCGACGAGGCGGCGCAGGTCACCGTCGGTGAAGATGCCCACCAGCCGGCCGGCGGCGTCGTGCACGCCGGTGGCGCCGGGGCGGCCCGGCGTCTCGGTCATGACGGCCACGGCGGCGGCGAGCGGCGCCGACTCGGAGACCACCGGGCAGGCCTCGCCCTGGCGCATCAGCTCGCGCACCTTCATGAGGCCGCGCCCCAGCTTCCCGCCCGGGTGGAAGAGGGCGTACTCCTCCTTCGAGAAGGCGCGGTTCTCGAGCACCGTCATGGCGAGGGCGTCGCCCACGGCCAGCAGCACCGCGGTGGAAGCGGTGGGGGCGAGCCCCATGGGGCAGGCCTCCTCGACGTCGCCGATGGGGATGACCAGGTCGGCGCCGCGGGCCAGCGCGTTGGCCGTGTCCTTGGTGACGGCCACGATGCGGGCGCCGATCTTCTTGAGCGCCGGCAGGAGCCGCAGGATCTCCTCGGTCTCGCCCGAGTTGGAGAGGGCGACGACCACGTCCTCGCGGGCGATGCGCCCGAGGTCGCCGTGGGCCGCCTCGGCCGGGTGGACGAAGTGCGAGGGGGTGCCGGTGGAGGCGAGAGTGGCCGAGATCTTCTGGGCCACGAAGCCGGGCTTGCCCATGCCGGTGATCACCACCCGGCCGGTGCAGCCGAGGATCCACTCGACCGCCCGGGCGAACGGCTCGCCGAGCGTGACCCGGCCGATGGCGGCCGCCTCGGCGGCGAGGACCGTGCCGCCGTACTCGGCCATTCCGGCGCGGCGCGCGGGCTTCCCGGCCGTTATCTTCCGGGCGCGGGCGACCCCCTTCGGGCGGGCGGTGCGGGCGGTGGTGGTCGGGCGGCGGGCGCGGCGGCGGGTCGTCATGGCGCGGCGCAGTATGCCACTCCGGCATCGCTTGCGGCAGGGCGCGGCGGTGCGCTATGGGCGTCTCTTTCCCACCCCTGGAGAGTTCCGAGATGAAGTTCTTCATCGACACCGCCGACGTCGGCGAGATCAAGAAGGCGCTGGCCCTCGGCCTGTGCGACGGCGTGACCACCAACCCCTCGCTCGTGGCCAAGACCGGCCGCAAGTTCGAGGACGTGCTGAAGGAGATCGTGGCGCTGGCGCCCGGCCCCATCAGCGCCGAGGTCACGGCGGTGGAGGCGGAGGGGATGCTGAAGGAGGCGCACCACTACGCCAAGTTCGGCGACGCGGTCGTCATCAAGGTGCCGCTCATCGTCGAGGGGCTGAAGGCGGTGAAGGTGCTGGCCGCCGAGGGGATCAAGACCAACGTCACCCTCTGCTTCTCGCCGGTGCAGGCGCTGCTGGCCGCCAAGGCGGGCGCCACCTACGTCTCGCCCTTCGTCGGCCGGCTCGACGACGTGAGCGAGGACGGCATGCAGCTCATCGAGCAGATCCTCGAGATCTACTCGAACTACCAGTTCAAGACGCAGGTGCTGGTCGCCTCGGTGCGCCACCCCATCCACGTGCTCCAGGCGGCCCGCCTCGGCGCCGACGTGGCCACCATCCCGTACAAGGTGATCGAGCAGCTGGCCCAGCACCCGCTCACCGACAAGGGGCTGAAGCAGTTCCTGGCCGACTGGGAGAAGGTGCCGAAGACCTAGCGGCACCGCCCGTCCCGGCAGCACCCCGGCGCCGTCCGCGACCCCGCGGCGGCGCCGTCGCCGTTCCGAGGGGTCGAAGGAGAGCCCGATGCTCCAGGGAGTCGCCGTCATCCTCCTCTTCCAGCTCGCCGGGGAGGTGCTCACCCACCTCGCCGGCTGGCCCGTCCCCGGCCCGGTGGTGGGCCTCGTGCTGCTGCTCGGCGCGCTCGAGCTGCGCCGGCCGCTCGCCGCGGCGCTCGAGTCGGCCTCGGCCGGGCTGCTGGGCCCGCTCTCGCTCCTCTTCGTCCCGGCCGGCGTCGGCATCGTGCAGCACGCCCACCGGCTGGCGGCCGAGTGGCCGGCGCTCCTCGTGGCCGTGCCGCTCAGCACCGCCGCCACGCTCGCCGCCACCGGCTGGGTGGCGACCCGGCTCTGGCGCCGTGGCGCCGCCGCCGGGGAGGAGGCCAAGTGACCTCGCGCCTCACCGAGACCTGGGTCTACCTGTCGAGCAGCCCGCTCCTCTGGCTCACGCTCACGGTGGGCGCCTTCGTGGCGGCCGACTGGCTCTACCGCCGCTCCGGGCGCCACCCGCTCCTCAACCCGCTCGGCACGTCGGTGGCCCTCCTCGCCACGGTGCTCGCGGTGAGCGGGACGCCCTACGCCCGCTACTTCGAGGGCGCCCAGTTCGTCCACTTCCTGCTCGGCCCGGCCATCGTGGCGCTCGCCGTGCCGCTCCACCGCGAGCTGCACCGGGAGCGGGGCGTGGCGGTGCCGCTCACGGCGGCGCTCCTCGCCGGCGCCGTCACCTCGGTCGTCACCGCCGTGGGGGCGGCGCGGCTCCTCGGCGCCTCGCGCGAGACGCTCCTCTCGCTCGCCCCCAAGTCGGTGACCGCGCCGGTGGCCATGGGCATCGCGGAGAAGCTGGGCGGGCTGCCGTCGCTCACCGCCGCGCTCGTCATCCTGACCGGCCTCTTCGGCTCGGTGGTGGGCACGGCGCTCCTCGGCCGGCTCGGGGTGCGCGAGGGGCCGGCGGCCGGCTTCGCGCTCGGCGTCGCCTCGCACGGCCTCGGCACGGCCCGGGCCTTCGAGCTCGGCCCGTCGGCCGGCGCCTTCGCTGGCCTGGGGATGGGCCTCAACGCCCTCGCCACCTCGGTGGTGGTGCCGCTCCTGGCGCGGCTGCTGGTCGGCTCCTAGCCGAGGGTCACGAGGCGCTGGCTCGTGCCCTGACGGCTGCGGTCCGCGCCGCTCGTCACGCCCCGGAGACCGCCGCGCTGCGCACCTGGGCGAGCCGTGTCCGGGCCTCGATCACGAGGGCGCGCTGGTACCACCCGGCGAGCCCGGCGAGCAGGGTGGCCCCGGTCCGGAGCGCCTCGCTCAGCGCCAGGGGAGGCGGTCCGGGCAGCCGCTCGGTGGTGGCGTACAGGAGCCAGAGGAGCACCGAGGCGGTGAAGGTCCACCACGGGGCGGCCAGCCGCGACCGGCCGAGCCGGAAGGCGAAGATCACCACGGGGGCGAGGAGCACGAACGTCAGCACGTCGCAGGCGTAGCCGCCCACGCTCGACCAGGCCTCGACGCCGCCACCGGCCAGCGCCCGCTGCACCTCGTGGAGCATGCTGACGCCCGAGATCACCAGCGCCACGGCCGCCGAGATCGCGAAGCCGCCGGCGCCGCTCCGCCCGGTCGCCCCCTCCAGCCCGGCCCGCAGGTAGGTCCGCGCCAGGACGACGCTGGCGGTGACGGAGAGGAGGTTGCCGCCGAGGAAGAGGGCCGCCGACACCCAGACCGTGCCGGCCGCGCTCCCGCCCGCCAGCGCCGACGAGAAGGCGTCCACGGCGAGCGTGAGCAGCAGGTAGGAGCCGGAGAGCGGCCCCCAGAACCGGCGCATGTAGTCGTCGCGCTTGAGAACGGCGAAGGCGGCGGCCGTGCCGGCGACCGCGAGGACCTTCGCCGCCAGGTGGCTCGCGAAGATCCAGCCGGGGACGCCGGCCGCCGGGAGCGCCAGGAGCACCACCACGTGCAGCGCGGTGAGCGCCGCCACGGCCGCGAGCCCGATCATCGCTCCACCTCCGCGTCGAGCCGCGCCAGGACGACCGCCGTGACCTCGGCCCCGAGGAACGTCTTGAGCATCGGGGCGAGACCGCTGCGCAGCGCGGGCAGATCGGCCTTCGTGAGCTGGGTGAGGTCGCGCTTCGTCCAGGTGGCCGAGGCGATCCGCACGGCGCTCTCCGCGGTGCGGGCGCCCAGGTACTCCGCGATGATCGACTCGACCTGCTGCCTGAACGCGCTCGGACCGCTCACCATGGCGCGTGACAGTGGCATTGACCTGCGAATCGACGGGATACCATGAACGAGGGTGTAGGCGACCGTCGGCTCGTCGCGTAACCCGCGCGGGGCATCGCCTGAACCAACGGCTACCCCAGCGTCACGCGGAAGAGCCGCCGCTCCACGAGGTCGAGCGCGCGCACCAGGTCGTCGCGCGTCAGCCGGGCCCCCTCGGCGTACTCCTTGAGCGCGAGGCAGCGCTCGGTGAGGAGCCGCACCAGCAGGTGGCCGGCGGCGCGCTCCGCGGGCGTCTGCCAAAAGCGGGCGGCCTCGCCGGCCATCCGCTGCTCGATCGCCTCCCACTCGCGCCGCAAGTCGAGCCGCGCGATCTCGAGGGCGTAGCGGACCACCTCGTCGCGCGGCTTCGAGGCGGCGCCGGATTCCCAGCGGCGCCGCTGGTCCTCGTCCTCCCACTCCAGGTCGGGCGGCGGCCAAGCGGCGAGCTCGCCGGCCAGCTCCTCGGCCAGCTTCTCGACGACGTACTCGCGCACCGGCTGCTTCTGCCGCTCGTAGAGCCAGTCGAACCGCTTGTCGCGCACGGCGGGAGTGTAGCAGGCCGGGTTGAGGGGGCGTGCCAGCGCCTCGGGCCCTGGTCGAAGAGCCGCCCCACGCCGCTCCTTCTCGCGCTGGCACGCTCGCGCCGGGCTTCGCCCGTCACTTCGCGTGCACCTCGGTGCTGGGCGCGACGTCGGGGCTCGGTTCGCTCGGCGCGGGTCGTTCATGCCGCGCTCCTTCCCGGCGGGTGAAAGGAGCGCGTCATGAACGACAGCTCGAACTCGATCCCTCTGAAGCCCGCCGCCCACTCCCACTCCCTCCCCCATCACAAGCTCGTCGCCTACTCCGTTGCCCTCGAGCTCCTCGCCGCGGTGCGTGCGGCCTCGGTGCGCGACGCCAAGCTCCGCGACGAGGCGCTCCGCTCCGCCAAGTCGGCCTGCCTCAATACCGCCGAGGGGGCCGGCAGGGTGACGCGGGCCGACAAGGCCCGGTCGTTCGCCATCGCCCGCGCCGAGGCCTGCGAGGCAGCGGCGGCCGTGGAGATCGCCGCCACCTGCGGCGACGCCTCGCTCGAGCGCGCCGCCGAGGTGAACCGGATCACTGACCGGTTGGTGGCGCTCCTCACCGGGCTCATCCGGTAGAGGAGCGCCGCCCCGGCCGTTCACCGCATGAGCCCCCGGAGCACCGCCCTAACCCTGGCGGCAAGTGCGATGGCCTCGCGGGCCACCGCTTCGTCGAGCGCCCCGATGGCCGCCGCGAGGTCCAGGGCGCCCGCCACCTCGTGGACCGAGCCGTCCGCCTGCCGGAAGTACCGCCGCCGCACCGCCGGCCGGTCGTCCGGCAGCCCCTCGCACATGTTCAGGAACGCCGACTTGGCCGCCCGCGTCGCCTGGTCGCGCAGCTCGGCATCCGCGATGGATGCCGAGTGAACCAGCCGCGCCAGCTCCCGCGCCAGCCGGTAGGCGTCCAGGCGCTGGAAAGGCAGCGAAGAGGTCGCGGTCGCGGTTGCGGTCGGGGTCGAGGTCGGGGTCGAGGTCGGGGTCGAGGTCGCGGTCGAGGTCGACCTGTGAGAGTGCGTCTGGAGCGGGATCGTGTTGTCAGTGTGCATGGCAGCCTCCTCACCCACGGCTGGGAGGCTGCCATGCAACTCGTCCCGCTCCGGACGCACGACCCGGCAAGACGGGGTCAAGGTCGAGAGGTCGGGGTCGGGGTCGAGGTCGGGGTCGAGGTCGGGGTCGAGGTCGAGGTCGAGGTCGAGGTCGAGGTCGAGGTCGCGGTCGCGGTCGCGGTCGCGGTCGCGGTCGGGTGCTACCCCGTCCTCCCCCCGGTCATCACGTGGAGCGGCCGGTGGACCGCGGGCGCCTCGGTCGCTTCCAGCTCGCGCCGGAGCACGGCGTAGACGGCGCCGCGGGTGAGGAACTCGAAGTGGAGGCAGTCGACCTCGACGTTGCGCACCGGCCCCGGCCCCTGCGGATCGAGCACCGGCGAGGGCCAGACCGCCAGCGTGTCGCGCTTCGACCACATCGAGACGAGCTTCACCTGCGGCGGCCAGAGCCCCTCGTCGAGCCGGCGCAGGAAGGCGCTGCCGGGCAGGAGCTGGATGAGCGACGGCGCCACCAGGGCGACGGGGAGGCCGAGCCAGGCCCGCTTGGTGCCGTGGAACGGCGCGCCGAGGGTCACGACCGCCCGCGTGCGGCGCCAGCCGCCCAGCTTCTTCACGTAGTAGGCGGCCACCAGGCCGCCCTTGGAGTGGCCGACGATGGTGAGCGGCCCCATCCCCGGGTGGCGCGCGTAGATCCGCTCCACCTTGGCGCGCACGAAGTCGGCCAGGTCGTCGATGCCGCGGGTGTTGTAGGCCTTCCGCAGGCCGCCCAGGTTGAGCGAGAAGACGCCGTAGCCGTCGCGGCGGAGCCGCCGCTCCAGCACGTCGAGCGTGCGCCGGGTGGAGAAGAAGCCGTGGAGGAGGAGCACCGGGCGCGGGTGGCCGTCGAGCCGCGTGGCCTTCACGACCCGGGTCGGCGGTGGGGTGGCGCCGAACGCCCGTGCAACGTCCGCCGCCGCCGCCACCGCCGCCCTGCCCGCCCGCCGAATGAGCCGTGAGAGCCGCATGCCGCTCCTCCATCCAAGATGTCAGTCCCGCCGGGCGCCGGTGCAAGTGCGGAGGCGCCCCCGTGATCAGGGGATGAGGATCGGGGAGGCCAGGGGCGCGGGACGTTGGGGCGGGTCGCGAGCGCCGCGGCGGCTCCAGCGAGCGACCGGGTCGACAGAGGGAGGGCGCTACGCGCCGACGAACCGCCCGAGCCAGTTGGCCAGGATCCGCTCGGCGGCCGGCGTCTCCCGGATCGAGCCGAGCGCGCCGCTGCAGCCGCCCGGGCGGGCCGTGTCGAGCGACGGCCGGTCCCACTCGGTCACCGCCCGGCAGCGGGCGGCGTCGAACTCCGGGTGGAACTGGACGGCCCGGATGGCGTCGCCGGCGCCGAACGCCTGCACGGGCGTGCGGTCGTTCCAGGCGAGCCGCACGGCGCCGGGCGGGACCGTGGCCACGTGGTCCTGGTGCGCCTGCTGCACCGGGAGGCGCGCCGGCAGCCTGTCGAAGAGCGGGTCGGCGCGCCCCTCGTCCGTCAGGATCACCTCGGCGGTGCCGGCCTCCGGGCCGCGGGGGTTGCGCTCCACCCGGGCCCCGAGCGCCCGCCCGAGCAGCTGGTGGCCGAAGCAGACGCCGAGGACGGGCCGGCCGCGCGCGGCGCCGAGGCACCAGAGGGCCGTCGCCTCCATCCAGGGCGCCCAGGCGGTGACGCTGTCGATCGACCCGGTGAGCACGACGCCGTCGTACCGGCCCGGCGGCGGCAGCGGGGCGCGCGCGTCGGCCAGCTCCACCTCGGCGCGCGGCGCGAGGTGGCGCCCGAACCACTCGCCGAAGCCGCCGTGCCGCGCCGTCACCGCGGCGGGCGCCTCGCCCGTCCGCACCACCAGGATCCGCTTCATCGCCCCGCCGCCCCCGGACGCGCGCGCCACTCGAGGAAGAACCGGGCGCCGGCGCGGCGCGGCTCCACCCGGGCGCGGCCGTCCACCTCGCACACGTCGAGCAGCGCCTCGAAGGCGCCGGCCATGGCCTCGAGGTAGAGGGGCACCTGGAGCCCGTCCGGGAAGTCGGTGAGCGCGAGCTCGACGAGGCCGTCGGAGGTCGCGGCCACCTTGAGCTCGCCGCAGTCGCGGCAGACGCGGGCGTAGGCGCGCGCGCCGAAGCGGAGCAGGCCGGGCGGCGTCCGGCCGAAGAGGGCGATGGCCGACTGCGCCAGCGCGCCGAGCAGGGAGCCGGTGAGGCCGCGCCGCAGGCTCTCGCGCGCCACGCGCCGCAGGCGCTCGGCGCCCAGCTCGGCGTGGATGGCGGTCGCCACCTCCAGGTCGACGAGCGCCGGCAGGTAGTCGAGCCGCGTCGCCGCCTCGAGCGCCTGGCGCACCTCGGGGCCGAGCCGGGAGCGCACCCGGGCGTCTGCGCCGGGCACGAGGGCGGCGAGCGCCTCGAGCGTGGTCCGCGTGTGGAGCGCGGCGATCTCGGGGAAGCGGTTCTCCACGGTGCGTCCAGTATAGGGCCGGCCCACCGCGCCGCCAGCGAGCGCCGGCGCGAAACGGTCGCGGCCCCGGCCGAGGTTGTGAGTGAGGGTGCGCGGTGGGATAAAGACGCCGAGCCCCTTGGAGGAGCCCCATGCTGGTCGTGATGAAGCAGGACGCCACCGCAGCGGACATCGAGGCGGTGGCGGAGCGGATCCGCTCGCTCGGGCTCACGCCGCACGCCATCCCCGGCGCGCAGCGCGTGGCCATCGGCATCACCGGCAACAAGGGCGGCCTCGACCCGGCGCTCTTCGAGGCGCTGCCGGGCGTGGCCGAGGCCATCCGCGTCTCGCAGCCCTTCAAGCTGGTGTCGCGCGAGGTGAAGCCGGAGGACACGGTCATCGACGTCGGCGGCGCGCCCATCGGCGGCCCGGGACTGACGGTGATGGCCGGCCCCTGCTCGGTCGAGTCGCGGGAGCAGCTGCTCGAGGCGGCGCACGCCGTGAAGCGGGCCGGCGCCCGCTTCCTGCGCGGCGGCGCGTTCAAGCCGCGCACCAGCCCCTACGAGTTCCAGGGGCTCGGCGAGGAGGGGCTGAAGCTGCTCGCGCTGGCGCGCGAGGAGACCGGCCTCAAGGTGGTCACCGAGGTGATGGACCCGGACGACCTGCCCATGTGCGCCGAGTACGCCGACGTGCTGCAGCTCGGCGCGCGCAACATGCAGAACTTCTCGCTCCTCAAGAAGCTCGGCGCCTCGGGCAAGCCCATCCTGCTGAAGCGCGGCCCCGCGGCCACCATCCGCGAGTGGCTCATGGCGGCCGAGTACGTGGTGGCCCACGGCAACTACCAGGTGGCGCTCTGCGAGCGCGGCATCCGCACCTTCGAGACCATGACCCGCAACACGCTCGACCTGAACGCCGTGCCGGTGCTGAAGGCGCTCACGCACCTGCCGGTGATCGTCGACCCCTCGCACGGCATCGGCCTGCGGGCCCACGTGGCCGCGATGGCGCGCGCCGGCATCGCCGCCGGCGCCGACGGGATCATCGTCGAGGTCCACCCGCACCCGGAGAAGGCGCTCTCCGACGGGCCGCAGTCGCTCACGCCGGGCGAGTTCGACGAGCTGATGCGCCAGGCGCGCGTCATCGCCGGGGCGGTCGGGAGGACGCTCTAGGCGGGAAGGGCCGGCGCGCCCGGGCCGTTCTCCAGGGGTGGACCGCGAGCGGGGCTGGTGCTCTCATCGCCGGGCCACCCACCGCGAGGAGACGCCATGGACGAGCACGAGCCACCGGCACCGCCCCCCAAGGATCGCAGCGACCTCATCCTCGTGGCGGTGGC
>DASTGK010000375.1:0-2025 GCA_035719085.1 Anaeromyxobacteraceae bacterium | reverse complement strand
GCCAGCGCCGCGGCCGCCACCCAGCCGGCGAGCGGTCCGCGCGCCCGCCGGGCCACCTCGTGGACCAGCACCACCGCCGCAGCGCCGGCGAGCGCCTGCAGCCAGCGCAGGCCGGCCGGGCCGAGGAGGAGCGCGAGGAGCAGGTAGGCCGGGCTCGCGTCGGCCGCCTCGTCGGGCGAGAGGTCGCCGCGGGCGAGCGCGGCCGCCAGCGCCGGGTACTTGGCGAAGCGCCAGCCGGGCGAGAGGGCGAGCGAGGCGGCGGCGTGGAGCGCGGCGAGGGCGAGGAGCGCCAGCCGCGCGCGGTCGCGCCGGAGCGCCTGCCAGGTGGCTGCCAGTCGGTCGCGCACGCGTCCCCCGCGCCCGGCGAGCCGAGCGGCGCGCGAGTGTACTCGACGGGCCGGCCGCCCGCACCCGCGGGCGACGTCAGGGCGCCAGGAGGAGCAGGTGCTGGTAGGGGAGGAAGCGGTGCTCGGCCACGACGCGCAGGCCGGCGGCGCGGACGGCGGCGTCGATGGTGGCGCGCGTCACCCGGTGCTCCGGCGGCGGGCCGACCGGCAGGTCCCCCTCGTGGAACTCGACCAGCGCGACGCGGCCGCCCGGGGCGAGCGCGCCGCCGAGCCGGCGCAGGTAGCCCGCGCCGTCGTGGAAGTGGTGGAAGGCGTTCACGAGGAGGATGAGGTCGCACCGCTCGGGCGGCAGGCCGTCGCCCTCCGGCGCCAGCACCGGCACCACGTTGGCGAGGCCGGCGGCGCGCGCCCGCTCCTCGAGCAGCTGCGTCATGCGCGGCTCGACGTCGACGCCGTACACCTTCCCCGCGGGGCCGACCGCGCGCGCCAGCCGGAGCGTGAAGTAACCCGGGCCGGCGCCGACGTCGGCGGCGACGCTCCCCTCGGCGAGGCCGAGCGCCGCCACCACCTCGTCCGGCTTCTGCCACTCCGCCCGCTCCGGCGACTCGAGCTTCTCGAGGTAGGCGGCCAGGTCCTCGGGGTTGCCGAACCGGTCGCGGCCGGGCTCGGCGCCGTGCTGGTGCTCGCGAGGATGGCCGTGCGCGTGGCCGTGGGGGCGGTGGTCGTTGGCGTGGTCGTGGGACATGGCTCCTTGGAGCCAGCGTGCGCCGGATGGGGTCGGGCAGCAAGGACGGAGCCCGCCGGGACCGACGCGCTGCGCCGGGGCCCGGCCGGGGTGCAACCGGGCCCCCGGGCTGCTATAGAAGCGCCCGCATGGGCGTCCCCGTCTTCGAGATCGCGAAGGACTTCGTCTTCTCCGCCGCGCACCAGATCCGCTTCCACGGTGGCAAGTGCGAGCGGCTCCACGGCCACAACTGGCGCATCCGCGTCTACGCGCAGGCCTCCGAGCTCAACCGGATCGGCATGGTCATCGACTTCGCCGACCTGCAGAAGCTGGTCGCCGAGATCGGCGTCCGCTTCGACCACCAGAACGTCAACGAGATCCCGCCGTTCGACCAGATCAACACCACGGCCGAGCTGCTCGCCAAGTTCTTCTACGACGAGGCCAACGCGCGGCTCGCCGCGGCGGAGAACGGCCGCGTCCGGGTGGCCCGCGTCGACGTCTGGGAGAACGAGGGCTCGCTGGCGACCTACCGCGAGGCCTAAGAGCCGGTCGCGGCGGCCGAGCGCCACAGGGGAGTCAGTGGCGCCGCCTATCCTGTCAGCGGTGCCGGCCCTCGTCCTCGTCCCGTCCCCCCTCCACGCGAGCCGGGCGGCGCGCCGCCTCTGCGACGCGCAGGGCGGGGTGCTGTTCGGGCCCCAGGTCACCACGCTCGACGCGCTCGCCGCGGCGCTGCTCGCCGCCGCGGGCGACCGCCGGCCGGTCGCGCCGCCGCTCGCCGAGCGGCTCCTGGCCCTCGCCGCCGGGAAGGAGGCGGGTGGCCCCTTCGCCGCCGCCGACCCGGGGAGCGGCCTGGCCGCCGCGCTCTCCTCGGCCCTCGCGGAGCTGCGCCGCGGCGAGGTGAGCCCCTCCGCCGCGCGCCGCGCCGCCGGCTCGCTCGACGGCGCCGCGGCCGCG
>DASTGK010000374.1:0-8939 GCA_035719085.1 Anaeromyxobacteraceae bacterium | reverse complement strand
GGTGCGGCGGGGCAGGGTCATGACGAAGCGGGTGCCGCGGCCGGGCACGCTCTCGACGGTGAGCGTGCCGCCGTGCTCGGCGACGATGCCGTGGCAGGTGGCGAGGCCGAGGCCGGTGCCGTGGTCCGGCCCCTTGGTGGTGAAGAAGGGCTCGAAGGCGCGCCGCGCCGTGGCCTCGTCCATGCCGGCGCCGCCGTCCCGGACCCGGACGAGGACGTGCTCCCCCGGGCGCAGCAGCCGCTCGGCCGCCTCGTCGGGGCCGAGCACCGCGTTCTGCGCCGCGATGACGAGCGTGCCCCCGGCCGGCATGGCGTCGCGGGCGTTGACCGCCAGGTTGACGAGCACCTGCTCGAGCTGCCCGGGGTCGATGCGCACCGGCCAGGCGCCGACGGCCAGGTCGAGCTGGAGGTCGACCGAGTCGCCGAGCAGCCGGCGCAGCAGCCGGCCCAGGGCCGCCACCAGCTCGCACGGGTCGACGAGGCGCGGCTGGATCACCTGCCGCCGCGCGAAGGCGAGGAGCTGGCGCGTGAGCGCCGCCCCGCGGTCGGCCGCCTCGCAGATGGGGGTCACGAGCTCGCGCGCCGGGTGGCGCTCGTCGAGCGCCTCCTCCGCCAGCTGTCCGTAGCTGCGGATGACGGTGAGCAGGTTGTTGAAGTCGTGGGCGATGCCGCCGGCCAGCCGGCCGATGGCGTCCAGCTTCAGCGACTGCTGCAGCTGCTCCTCGAGCCGGCGCCGCTCGGTCACGTCGGCCATCACGCCCGAGAGGCGCACGCCCCGCCCGTCCGGGCCGGTGGCGACCGTGCCGCGCGCCTGGAGCCAGCGCTCGCGCCCGCCGGGCAGGGCGATCCGGAAGGACAGGTCGACGCGCGTCATCCGCCCGGCGCGGATGGCGTCGTTGGCCTCGACGAGCCGGGCTCGGTCCTCCGGCACGGTGCAGTCGAGGAGGGCCGGGAAGGACCCGTCGAACGTCGCCTCGGTCCGGCCGAGCAGCTCGGCGGCGCCGTCGGACCAGGCGCCGACGCGCCGCACGAGGTCCACGTCGAAGGTGACCATGCGGGCGGCGTGGAGCGCGTACCGCAGCATGTTGTCCCGCTCGCGCGCCAGCGCCTCGCCCCGCAGCGCCGTCAGCTCGGCCGCGGCGCGGCCGGCGAAGATGCGCAGGATGGCGGCCGGCTCCTTGCGCTCGTCGATGGGCCCGTCGTGGAGCACCACGAGAGCGCCGATGCGCGCGCCGTCGGGCGCCACGAGCGGCACCCCCATGAACGCCTCGGCGCCCCGCCGGATCAGCCCCTCGTCCGGGAAGAGCTGCGCCACGCCGGACGGGTAGTAGGCCAGCTCGCCGGCGCGCACCACCCCCTGGCACGGCGTGCCGGCGAGGTCGTAGGTGTAGCGGGCGCCGAGCTTGCCGTCCCACGCGACCGCCAGCACCTTGAGCCGCTCCGGGTCGGCCGAGTCAACCTCGCCGACGAGCGCGTGGCGCACGCCGAGCGAGCGGGTCAGGTTGACGACCAGCGTGTCGAAGAACCGCTCGCCGGTGATCGCGGTCGCCTCGACGAGCGCCCGCAGCGCCTCGAGCGACGTGGACGGCTCGCCGGGCGGGCACGGGGCGGTCGGCGGGCTCTCGGGGGGCGGTGCGGCGCTCATCGGCGCGCACTCTGCCAGCGCCCCCGTCCGCGATGCAACCCCGATGGGGGTAGTGTGGCGGGCCGCCGCAGCGCCCTTGCCAGACGGCCCGATTTCCGCTGTCCTGACCAACCCATGGTGAACGACGCCGCGAAGACCGCCGGTGGACGGGGGCTCCTGAGCGCCGCGGTGGTGGTGGCCGCGCTCGGGTACTTCGTCGACATCTACGACCTCGTCCTCTTCTCCATCCTGTGGAAGCCGAGCCTGGCCTCCCTGGGCTACGAGGGGCTGGCCGCCTCCGACTGGTACGCCCGGATCATCACCATCCAGAACGTCGGCATGCTCCTCGGCGGCATCGCCTTCGGTGTGGTGGGCGACAAGAAGGGGCGGCTCCAGATCCTCTTCGGCTCCATCACCCTCTACTCGCTCGCCACGCTGGCCAACGGCTTCGTCACCGACGTCCGCTGGTACGCCGCCTGCCGCTTCCTCGCCGGCCTCGGCCTCGCCGGGGAGCTGGGCGCGGGCGTGACGCTGGTGGCCGAGCTCCTGCCGGCGCGGCTGCGCGGCTACGGCACGATGATCGTCGCCTCGGTGGGCGTCTCCGGCGCCGTCTTCGCCAACCTCCTGGCGGGCAAGTTCGACTGGCGCGTCGCCTACTACACGGGCGGCGGGCTCGGCCTGCTGCTCCTGCTGCTCCGCATCGGCGTCGCCGAGTCGGGGCTCTTCCGCGGCCTGGAGGGGCGCTCGGTCGCCCGGGGCCACTTCCTCGCCCTGTTCTCCAGCGGCGAGCGGTTCGGGCGCTTCGCCCGCTCGGTGCTCATCGGGATCCCGATCTGGTTCTCGCAGGCGGTGCTCATCGGCCTCTCGCCCGAGATCGCGCCGGCCATCGGCGTCTCGGGGACGGTGGCGGCCGGCAACGCCGTCTCGGCCTTCTACCTGGGGCTGGTCTTCGGCGATCTCGGTAGCGGCACGCTCTCGCAGCTGCTCCGGAGCCGCCGGCGCGTGGTGCTGATCTTCCAGGTGGCGCTTGCGCTCTCGACCGCCCTCTACTTCACCGCCGGGCGCGGGGCGGCGCCGGCCGCCTTCTACGCGCTCTGCGCCCTGCTCGGCGTCGCGGCCGGCTACTGGGCCATCTTCGTCACGGTGGGCGCCGAGCAGTTCGGCACCAACCTGCGCGCCACGGTGGCGACGAGCGTGCCCAACTTCGTGCGCGGCCTGGCCGGCCCCATGGTCTTCGGCTACAAGGCGGCGCGCGACGCGCTGGGCGGACCGGCGGTGGGGGCGCCGCTCGTCGCCGCCGGCTGCCTGGCCATCGCGCTCTGGGCCGCCTGGGGGCTGCGCGAGACCTTCGGGCGGGACCTCGACTACGTGGAGGAGTAGCTAGTTCACGCAAGAGTGGCGCGGCCAGTGGAAGTGCCGGCGGGCCCGCTCGTGGAGCCACATCCCGGCCAGCACGCCGGCGAGGCTCGCCAGCGCGAGCACCTTCCCCTCGCCGAGCTGGACCAGCACCGCGGCCGGGCAGGCGACGCGCGCTCCATCATGTCGAGGCGCCGCCGTGTCCGTCGCGAGCGCACGTTGGGGCCATGCCCTGGGATGACGGGAAGGACTCCAAGCCGGTTCGCGTGATCGTCGAGCTGCCGCCGGGGCTCGATCGCCTGGCCCGGCTCATGTACGTCCACGACGCCGGGCCGTGGGAGCTCTTCCGGCCGTTCCTGCTCGGCTTCGGGGCGACGCTCCTCGTCTGCGGGGGCTACTACGTCCTCCTGCGGCTCCGCGTGATCTAGCGCGCCCGCCATCTCCGGGGCCGCTGGTAGGTCGAGGTCGCACATCCCCCTCCCGCGCGACCCGTGCCCTGCGTGCGCTAGACTGCGCGTGCACGCGGGAGGGTCTCTTGAACCGACGCAGCTTGCTCGTGGTCGTGGCCGCCGTCGCGCTGACCGGCTGCTTCCCGCTCCACCACACGCGGCCGGGCGCCGAGGACTGGCGCAGCCGCACCCGCACCATCGGCATCCTCTCCGCCGTCCGGGTCGACGAGATCTCCGCCGGTGGCCTGCGGGAGGAGAACGAGGAGTGGACCGCCCAGGCCACCAAGAACGTGGTCAAGGTGCTCTCCGACGGGCTGCGCGAGCGCAAGCTCAAGGCGAAGGTGCTCTCCTGGCGCGACGACGCCGACCTCGACGAGGTGCGGCTCCTCTACGCCGAGGTCGCCGAGGCCGTCTGGCGCTTCAGCTACGGGCCCTACGCGTTCCCGGCCAAGCGCGCCCACTTCGACTACTCGGTCGGGCCCATCGGGCCCATCCTCGACCGCGCCGGCGTGGACGTGCTCCTGGTGGCGGCGGGCGCGGGCCGGACCGGCGCGGACGGCCGGCGCCTCTCGCTCCTCGAGGGCAACTCGACGGCGCTCCTGACGCTCGGGCTGGTGGACCGGAGCGGCAACGTCATCTGGTTCGACGTCTGGGGCGGGGCCGCGGTGGACCTCCGCTCGGAGGAGAACGTGGCGCAGACGGTGGCGAAGCTCCTCTCCGAGCTGCCCGGGGAGGGCCGATGACCCGCCTCGTCGCCGCCGCGGCGGCCCTGGTCCTCTGCAGCGGCTGCATCATCCTCCCGGTGATCCCCACCGACCGCGCCGAGCGCGTGCCGCCGGTGACCGCGCCCGGCTTCAAGCTGGCGCCGGACGAGCGGCGGCTCTGGCGCGACGCGGAGGAGCTCGAGGCGCGGGCGCGCAAGAGCGGCGCGGTCCTGGAGGACCCGCCGCTGGAGCGGTACCTGGTCGGCGTCGCCCGCCGGCTGGCGCCGCGGGGCGCCCTCGACCACCTCGACGTCCGCGTGCGCGTCATCGAGTCGCCCGCGCTCACCGCCTTCGTGGCGCCCAACGGCGCCGTCTTCGTGTCGATGGGCATGCTGGCGCGGCTGGAGAACGAGGCGCAGCTGGCGATGGTGCTCGGCCACGAGCTGACCCACGCCGTCAACCGCCACAGCCTGGTGGAGTACCGGACCGTGAAGGGCGGCCTGGACTCCACCGCCGGCCTCCCCTTCGGCCTCGGCGCGCTCGGGACCAAGGCCGCCGTCACCGGCTACTCGCGCGACCTGGAGCGCGAGGCGGACGTCGAGGGCCTGGCCCTCCTCGCGGCGGGAGGCTGGGACGTGCGCGAGGCGCCGCGCCCGTTCGAGCACCTCGCCGAGTGGGTCAAGGAGGAGAAGATCGAGGAGCCCTACACCTTCGCCACCCACCCGCGCCTGGAGGAGCGGCTGGAGAGCACCCGCGCCCTCGTCAAGGAGCGGTACGCCGGCCGGAGCGGAGGCGACGTGGGGGGCGAGCGGTACCGGCAGGCGGTGCGGGAGGTCGTGCTCGCCACCGCGCGCCTCGACCTCGCCGCCGGCCGCTTCGGCCCGGCCGAGCGGGGCGCCGAGGCCTACCTGGCGCTGCGCCCGCGCTCGGCGGAGGGGCTGACCGTCCTCGCCGACGCCGCCCGGCAGCAGGGGCAGGAGCCGCGGGCGCTGGAGCTGTACCGGAAGGCGGTCGCGACCGACGCCGGCTGCGCCGAGGCCCAGCGCGGGCTCGGCCTCGCCCTCTCGCGCCGCGGCGAGCGCGCCGGCGCCCGGACCGCCCTGCGCACCTACCTGAAGCTCGCCCCGGCGGCCGTGGACCGGGCCTGGATCGAGGGCGAGCTGGCCGACCTGGACCGGAGGACGCCGTGAAGATCCGCCTCGCCCTGGTGCTCGCCGCCGCCGCCCTCTCCGGCTGCTTCCAGAAGACGACCCCCTGGGATCCCATCGGCGGGCGGTACGACTCCGGGAACTGGTTCGGCGCCCGGTTCGCCCTCGACCTCCCGAGCGACTGGATGATGCTGAACTTCGTCGAGGACGGCGTGGTCGCCACCCGCGACGGGTTCAACCTGCAGACGGTGAAGCTCCGCAAGATCAAGTTCGGCGAGGAGCTGCCGCACACGAAGAAGACGGCCGCCAAGGGGATGTCGCCGCAGGAGCTCGCCGAGGTGCTCCTCGACGACCTCCGCTCGGACGGCGCGCTGAACGCGCTCAAGGTGCTCGAGTCGCGCCCGGTGACCCTGGCGGGGCAGAAGGGCTTCCGCACCACCGTCTCGTTCAAGGACGGCCACGGGCTCCGCTGGAAGGGCGTCCTCTGCGGCGTGGTGGCCGAGAACCGCGCCTGGCAGATCACCTACGTCGCCCCGGCGCGCCACTACTTCGACCGCGACCTGCCCGCCTTCGACGCCGCGCTCGCCTCGCTCCGGATCTGGTGAGCGCTGCGGGGTCGGCGACTACCGCCCGGTCCGCAGCCTGAGGTACAGCCCGGCGGCGTCGTAGTAGGTGAGCCGCACCGAGCCGGCCACCAGCCGCATGCCGGTCTGGAGCGCCACCGGGTCGGGGCCGAGCCGCGCCCCCTCGAGCGTGGTGCCGTTGGTCGAGCCGGCGTCGCGCACCGTCCAGCCGAGCGCCTCGCGGGTGAAGAGCAGGTGCAGCCGCGAGAGCGTGGCGTCGTCGAGGACGAGGTCGTTGTCCGGCCCGCGCCCGAGCGAGACGTAGGGGCGCTTCGTGGGCGTCTCGAGGGCGATGGCGAGCGAGTCGCCGGCGCCGTGCGGGGCGCCGGCCCGCTCGCCCGAGGGCTCGAGCGTCTCGCTGGCGCGGTAGGTGGGGCGCCACGGCCCCGCCTCCCAGACGAGCCACTCCTCGGGCCGCTCGGCCACGACCTGCTCGAGCGTCTTCCCTTCGGTCCGCTTCGACAGCCAGGAGATCAGGTATCCGCGCACGCAGTTCCCCCCGGAACGGCGCGCACTACACCACGCCCCGCGACGACCTGTCGACGTTCACCTTCGGCGGAACGGGGCGGCGCGCCGCGTCAGCCGCGCAGCGCCGCCGCGACGACCCCGGGGACCGCCGCCCAGCCGGCCCCGGTCTCGACGTCCAGCAGCCGCCGGGCCACGACGTGCGCGGAGCGGTGGGAGGGGAAGAAGGGCGGCTTGGGGAAGGTGAGGGCCGGGTGGCGCAGCACCGTCTTCTCGATCCGCTCCAGCATGAGCGTGTTGTGCACCACGCCCCGGCCGCTCTGGATGTCGGTGAGCGGCGAGCCCGGGTAGGCGCCCCAGGGCGTCGTGCCGAAGGCGAAGCCGTAGCCGCTCCAGACGTTCAGCGTCACCGTGCCGTAGCGCAGCGCCCGGACGGCCCGCTCCACCGCGGCCCGGGTCGCCGGATCGGCCATGGTGGCCGGGTGGACGAGCAGCGTGGCGGCGAGCGTGCCCCAGACCCGGCCGTTGACGAAGCGGACGGCGGCGTCGAGGAACTCCACCGGGTCCTCCGAGCCGACGCTCGTCTCGGAGAGCAGGGCGCAGAAGGGCTCGGTGGTGAAGGCCGGGTCGTCCGCCGCGGCGTCGAGCCCGGGGACGAGCGTCCAGGGGAGCGTCCCCTCCGGCGCCGGGCCGAGGCGGCGCACCTCGGCGCGCCCGTCGGTGAGGGCCCGGTAGCGGTCGAAGGCGCCCGGGTACCAGGCCGGCCGGGCCGGCGTCCGCTCCAGCGCCGCGGCCACCAGGCCGAGGAAGCGGTCGCGCAGCCGCCAGCCGCGCGGCGTCACCAGCAGCTTGCCGGCGATGCAGTTGAACGAGGCGTTGTGGGTCACCATCCCGGCCACGTCCTCGGCCTGGAAGGCGAGGCGCCGGTCGTCCCATGGGCCGGGCACCACCAGCACCGGGGTGATGTTGCCGAGCTCGCTCGTCACCTCCTTGTCGACGAGCGGCCGGCCCCGCGCCATCCGCTCGGCCCGCTCCGGCCCCGCCGGCCCCCAGACGATGAGGTCGTGCGTCCTGTCCGAGCCGGTGATGTGTATCTCGTCGACCGCCGGGTGGCGGCACAGGTGGGCCCCCTCCTCGCCGCCGCCGTAGACCACGGCGAGCACGCCGCGCTCCACCGCCGCCCGGAAGGCCTCCTCCAGCACCGGGCCGAGGTAGGCGTTCACCGGGTTCATCTTGAGGACGCAGCACTTCCCCTCGGTGAAGAGCTTGGTGAAGACGTCGGTCGAGGGGATGGAGTTGATGTTGCCGGCGCCGAGCACCAGGCAGACCTTGCCGGCGTGGTCGGGCTCGCGGTGGAAGCGGGCGCGCGTGGCGTGGAGCTCCTCCTCGCCGGCGCCCTCCTCGAGGTGGACCTCGGCCGAGACGCCCATGAAGAGCGCGCGGTCCTGCAGGCTCGCCGGGAAGACGCCCACCGAGAGCCGGCCGTCGACCGTCTCGCCGACCCGGCCGACCGGCGTCGAGCCGTTCCGCTGCAGGAGCGTGAGCGAGCGGATGAACTGGCGCAGGAAGCGGGCCGTCAGGTACGGCCCGGTCATCCACTCCTCGCCGGCCGCCGGCGTCTCGAGGCCGATGCCCTTCGCCTGGCAGGCGAGCCGCACCGCCTCGGGCGCGGTCCGCGCCGTCCCCTCGAGCAGGGCGCGGGCCAGGTCGATCCGCTCGCGCAGCGTGGCGGCGGCCCAGGCCGGCGCCGCCTCCTTGACGCGGGCCACCGCGGCGTCGAGCGCGGCAGGTTCCTGGCGGCGGGGGGCGGTCGTCATGGGCGGAAGCCTAGAGGGACCGGGGACGGCGGGACCTGTCACGGACGGGGCGTGGCGGCCCTCCGGGGGAGCCGGGGAGGATGTCCGGCCATGACCACCCACTCCCGCGCCGACGCCTGGTCCCTCCTCTGCGAGTTCACCAAGACCCAGCCGCTCCGCCGGCACGGCCTCGCCGTCGAGGCGACCATGCGGACGCTCGCCCGCCGCGCCGGCGTGTCGGATCCGGCCGAGGTCGAGGCCTGGGGGCTCGCCGGCCTGCTGCACGACTTCGACTACGAGCGCTACCCGACCGAGGCCGACCACGTCTGGCGCGGCATGGAGATCCTGCGCGAGCGCGGCTGGCCCGAGCCGCTCGTCCGCGCCGTCGCCGGCCACGCGACCTACACCGGCGTGCCGCGCGACACGCCCATGGCGCGGGCGCTCCTCGCGGCCGACGAGCTGACCGGCTTCGTCGGCGCCTGCGCCCTGGTGCGGCCGTCGAAGAAGGTGAGCGAGCTGCCTCCCGAGTCGGTGGTGAAGCGGATGAAGGACAAGGCCTTCGCCCGTTCGGTCGACCGCGACGTCATCCGGCTCGGCGCCGAGGAGCTGGGCGTGCCGCTCCTCGAGCTCGCGGCGGTGGTGATCGCGGCGCAGGTGCCGATCGCGGCGCGCCTCGGCCTCGACGGAGCGCCGGCCGCCGACCTGCCGGACGAGCCCGTCCCGCCTCCGCCCGAGGCGTGAGAGCTTAGGCCACATGATTGGCTCCCTCTCCCCC
>DASTGK010000373.1:0-3176 GCA_035719085.1 Anaeromyxobacteraceae bacterium | reverse complement strand
GCTCGCGCTTGCGCCCGCCCACGAGCTGCACCGAGCCGACGCCGGGGATCTGCTGCAGCGCCGGCTTGACCACGTCCTCGGCCAGCTTGGTGAGCCGCTCGATGGGCACCGGGGCCGAGAAGGCCAGGGTGGCCACCGGGGCGGCGCCGATGTCGAACTTCTGCACCACCGGCGTCTGGATCTCGCGCGGCAGCTTGGAGAGGGTCGACTGGACCTTGTCGCGGACGTCCTGCGCCGCCACGTCCACCTTCCGCTCCAGGTCGAAGCGGATGACGATCTGCGAGACGTTGTCGACGTTGACGGAGCGGAGCGTGTCGAGGCCGGAGAGGGTGTTGAGCTGCTCCTCCAGCGGCTTCGTGACGTTGCGCTCGATCGACTCGGGATCGGCGCCCGGCAGCACGGTGGTGACCGTGACGATGGGGAACTCGACCTCGGGCATCTGGTCGACGCCGATCTTCGGGTAGGCCACCAGGCCGAAGACGACGACCACCAGGGTGAGCATCCCGGTGAAGACCGGGCGGGTGATGAAGGTGCGGATGGGGCTCATGACGGCTCCAGGTTCCGTGGCGCGGCGGCGTCAGTCGGCCAGCGGGACGACGGCGTCGCCGGCGGCGAGCGTGCCCGGGTCGAGGATGACGGCGGTGGCGGGGTCGAGCCCGCCCTCCACCGCGAAGACGCCCGGGTTGACCGGCACGGCCTTGATGGCGCGCCGCTCGGCCTTGCCCGAGGCGATGACGAAGACGTAGGACGCGCTCCCGTCGCTGCGGACGGCGTTGGCCGGGACGTAGAGCCCGTCCTTGTCGCCGAAGCCGCCGAAGTCGACGTTGACGAGGGTGCCGGGGCGCAGCGCCCCGCCGTCCACCTTGGCCACGTCGGCCAGCACCTCGACGGTGCGGCTGGCGGCGTCGACCACGGCGTTCTTGACGCGGACGCGGGCCTCGAAGCGCTGCCCGCCCGGCGTGGTCACGCCGATCACCTTCTGGCCAGGCTGCACGAACGGCTCCACCCCCTCCGGCACGGCCAGCCGCACCTCGAGGTGGTCCACGTCGGTGACCGCCACGATGGGCGTCACCGGCATGCCGGTGACCGAGTCGCCGGCGTTCTTGAGCTTGGCGGTGACGACCCCGTCGAACGGCGCCGCGATGACGGTGTCGGCCAGGTTCTGCTCGGCCATGCGCAGCGCGGCGCGCGCCTGGTCGAGCTGCGCGGCGGCCAGCTCCTGGGCGGTCTTCACCCGGTCGAGGCCGGCGTCGGCCATGGCCTGCTCGGCGTTGAGGGCCTGGCCGCGCTTCACCTCGCGCTCGGCGGAGGCGAGGTTGGCCTCGGCGAGCCGCACGGCGGCGCGGCCGTTGTCGACGGCGATGGCGGCGAGCGCCGCGTCCATCTCGACGAGCGGCTGGTGGGCCCGCACCCGGTCGCCGACCTGGACGCGGACGCGCTTGATCTGGCCGCTCGCCTTGGCGGCCAGCACCGCCTCGTCGCGGGCGCGGACGGTGCCGGTGGCGCGGGCCAGGCCGGTCTCGAGCCGGGTGGAGGGCTTGCCGACCTTGACGGCGCGGGCCACGGCGCCGGTCTCCGGCAGCGAGGCCTTCTCGGCCTTGTGGCCGCAGGCGGCGAGCGAGGCGGCGCCCAGGACGGCGGCGGCGAGGACGGCGGGGCGGGCGAGCTTCGTCATGTGGACTCCTCGGCGGGCGGCACGGGGCCGCGCGCCGGCTGGGCTTGGATGCCGTTGAGGGCGAGATCGACGATGAAGCGGACCAGGTCGCCGGGCGAGGAGGGCGACGCGGCGGAGAGGGAGGAGCCGCAGTGGTGGAAGCCGTGGGAGACGCCGGCCAGGACGCGCGCGGCGTCCTCCACCGGGCAGCGGAGCTCCGCCGCGGCGACGTGGCGGCGCAGCCAGGCGAGGAGCGACTCCTCGTAGAAGGTGAGGCCGGCCTTCAGCTCGGGGACGATCGCCGGGGCGCGCCCGTCGGCCGGGTGCTCGTTGGCGAGCACGGCGAGGACGTCGCGGTTGTTGCGCGCCATCTCGAACTGGGCCGTGAGGAGCGCCTCGAGCCGGGCCGCGAGCGGGCGCGCCGCGTCGACCGGCCGGTCGAAGGTGGCGGCGAGCTCCCCCTTCAGCCGGTCGAGCAGGCTGCGGAAGATCTCCTCCTTGCTCTCGAAGTACCGGTAGAGCGAGGGGGCGGCGTAGCCGGCCGCCTCGGCCAGGTCGGCCAGGGTGGCGGCGGCGTAGCCGCGGCGGGCGAAGACGCCGGCGGCGGCCGCCAGGATCTCGCTCCGGGCGTGCTCCCGCGCCTTCTCCTGCCGCGCGCGAACGTGGATTTCTTTGGAGCGAACGGCCATTCGCGGCGCTTTATTGTCTCTTCGCGCAGCGATGTCAACCGGATCGACGGGGCGACCCGCCCGTCAGGGGTGGCCACCCCCCGAAGGCGAGAGCACCAGGTCGCCCAGGTCGATCTCCTGCCCGGCCGAGATCTCGAAGGATCTCGAGGCGCTCCCGGTCCGGGGCAGGAAGGCCTGCACCTCCTGCCGGCCGGCCGGCACCCCATCCAACCGGAAGCGCCCGTCGGCGCCGGTGCCGCCGCCCGCGTCCGGGTTCCGGTCGCCCAGCATCACGAAGGCGCCGGTCACCGGCGTACCGGCGGCGTCGACGACGCGCCCCGTCACCGTCCCCTCGCGCCGCACTTCGATGACGACCTCGGCCGAGCCGCCCGGCGCCGCGCTCGCCTCGGCGGTGCCGGTGCGGCCGTCGGCGGTGGTGGCGGTGAGCCGCAGCGCGCCGGCCGGCACGTCGGCGAAGGCGAAGGTGCTGCCCGGCAGCTCGCGCCCCAGGCCGAGGTCGAGCCCGAGCGCCTCCTCGTCGGGGTACTCGAGCGCCAGGTGGAAGCCGCTCACCGGCCGGCCCCCCTCGACCACGCGGCCGCGCACCTCGGCGGCGGGGCGCAGCTGGACGACGGCGGTGGCGCCGGCCGCCACCGGCGCGAGCGGCGCGGAGCGGCCGCCGCTGCGGGCGCCGAGCGAGAGCCCCTGCGACGCCGGCTGGCCGTCGCGCCCCGAGATCTCCACGCGCCCCTCCTCGTCGGCGAGGACCACCGCCGCGCCGCGGCCGGCGCCGGCCCGCGCCACGAAGACGAGCGCCCCCGGCGCCGGGGCGCCGCCCGGCTCGCGCACCTCCA
>DASTGK010000372.1:0-10851 GCA_035719085.1 Anaeromyxobacteraceae bacterium | reverse complement strand
GCCGGCGAGCTCCTGCCGTCCGATCCCACCATCGCGCCGCTCCTCGTCGTCACGGGCGCCGCCCACGTGGTCGACGCCGGCACGCTCACCATCGACGACCCGACGCGCGGCCGATGCACCGTCACCTTCGACGCCGGGGCGTCGCCCGGCATCGCCTTCCCGCCCCAGCTCGAGGGGGCCCAGGTGGTGCTCGCCGCCCAGCAGAACCCCGACGCCCGCGACCCGGCCGGCCGGCCGCTCCCCTACCCGGCGCTGCGGCTCGCCATCGGCGACGCCACCAGCCAGCGCTTCCAGCTCGTCCTCGTCGACTCGCCGTACGAGGACCTGCGCCGCCTCGGCGAGAAGCCGCGCCCCATCGGCACCGAGACGGTGCTCGGCGACACCACCTTCCCCGACTTCCCGGACTTCCGCGTCTTCGCGAGCAGCGCCCGCTTCGTGCCGGCCGACTGCGGCCTCGTCTACTTCGACGTGCTGCGCGTCTACGGCGAGGGGACCGCCACCTGGGACCTCGACGTGGGCCGGGCGGTGGAGGTGCCGATCGGGACCGACACGCCCTGGACCGTCCACCACGTCACGAGCTGGCACCGCACCGGCGGCTGCGACGGCTCCGCAAAGACCTGGACTCAGTACGCCGCCCGGAGATGATGCGCCCCTATGCGCCGCGCCAAGATCGTCGCCACCCTGGGCCCCGCCACCAGCACCCCCGACCAGCTCGAGCGGCTGGTCGAGTGCGGCATGGACGTGGCCCGCCTCAACTTCTCCCACGGCACGCACGAGGACCACACCCGCACCCTCGACCGGCTCCGCGCCGCCTGCCGCCACCTGCAGAAGCCGGTGGCCGTGCTGCAGGACCTGCAGGGGCCCAAGATCCGGACCGGCCCGCTCAAGGCCGGGCGCGCCGGGGTGACCCTCGCCGCCGGCGAGCGGCTCGCCATCACCACCGCCCGCGAGGTCCTCGGCGACGAGCACCTCGTCTCCACCACCTACCTCCACCTGGCCGAGGACGTGAAGCCGGGCGACCGGCTGCTCGTCGACGACGGCCTCATCGAGCTGCGCGTCGTCTCCACCGACGGCGTGCAGGTCGAGGCCGAGGTGGTCGAGGGGGGCGTGCTCGGCGAGCACAAGGGGATCAACCTGCCGGGCGTGGCGCTCCGCACCGAGGCGATGAGCGACAAGGACAAGGCCGACCTGGCCTTCGGCCTGGCCCACGGCGTCGACCTGGTGGCCCTCTCCTTCGTGCGCACGGCGCAGGACGTGCTGCTCTGCCGGCAGCTCATGGAGAAGGCGGGCCGGCTGGTGCCGGTCATCGCCAAGATCGAGAAGCCGGAGGCGCTCGACCGGATCGACGACATCCTGGCGGCGGCCGACGGCCTCATGGTGGCGCGCGGCGACCTCGGCGTGGAGATCCTGCCGGAGCGCGTCCCCGGGCTGCAGAAGCTGCTCTGCGCCAAGGCCAACCAGGCGCGCAAGCCGGTCATCATCGCCACGCAGATGCTCAACTCGATGATCGAGCACCCGCGCCCCACCCGCGCCGAGGCCTCCGACGTCGCCAACGGCATCTGGGACGGCGCCGACGCCGTCATGCTCTCGGGCGAGACGGCGAGCGGCCGCCACCCGCTGCTGGCGGTGCAGATGATGGACCGGATCATCCGCGAGGCGGAGCGGGACGCCGTGCGCGCGCCGCCGGCCGAGGTGCGCAGCGGCGTCGCCCCCTTCAACGAGGTGATCGCGGCGGCCGCCTGCAACGCCGCCGAGGTGGCCGGCGCCGCCGCCATCTGCTGCTTCACGCTCGGCGGCACCACCGCCCGGCTGGTGGCCCACTACCGGCCCAAGGTGCCCATCATCGCCTTCTCGCCCGACGAGGCGACGCGCCGCCGCTGCGCCCTCTACTGGGGCGTCGAGCCGCGCATCATGGAGCCGGTCAAGAACGCCGACCTCATGGCCGAGGCGGTGGCCGAGCGGCTGGTGGCCGACGGCACCGCCGCCCCCGGCGACCGGCTGGTGCTCATCCACGGCTCGCCGCTCAGCGTGCCGGGCCAGACCAACTCGATCCGGCTGCACCAGATCCCGCGCCCCGGCGAGGTGAACGCCGGGCCGCGCTACCGGGTGCCGATCTAGCAGGGCCGCCCGGGGCCGCCGCCGAGCCGGCAGGCCCCACCGTCCCGCGTTGCCGCCCGTCCGGGGCGGCGCTACAAGCGGCGGTATGGACATCCCGGCCCTGCAGCGCGCGCTCGTCGAGCAGGGGCTCGACGGCTGGCTCCTCTACGACTTCCACGGCCAGAACCCGACCGCCCTCACGGCGCTCGGGCTCCACGGCCACATGCTGACGCGCCGCTGGTACTACCTCGTGCCGGCCAAGGGGGAGCCGCGCCTCCTCGTCCACGCCATCGAGCTCGGCTCCTTCCCGCGCGAGGTGCCGGGCGCGCGCGAGGCCTACAGCTCCTGGCAGTCGCTCCAGGCGGCGCTCGGCCGGCTGGTGGCCGCGCTCCCGCCGCGCCCCAGGGTGGCGATGGAGTACTGCCCCGGCGCCGCCATCCCCTACCTCTCGCGCGTCGACGCCGGCACGCTCGAGGTGGTGCGCGGCCTCGGCGTCGAGGTGGTCAGCTCGGCCGAGCTGGTGCAGCACTTCCTCTGCCGCTGGTCGCCCGCGCAGGTGGAGAGCCACCGGCGCGCCCTCGCCGGCATCGACGCGGCCAAGGACGCCGCCTTCGAGCGGATCGGCGAGCTGCTGCGCCGGGGCGTCGAGCCGAAGGAGACCGAGATCCAGCGCTTCCTCACCGACCGCTTCGCGGCGGCCGGCCTCGAGTGCGACCACCCGCCCATCGTGGCGGTGAACGCCCACGCCGGCGATCCGCACTACGAGCCCTCCGAGAGGACGCCCACGCCCATCCGCAAGGGCGACCTCGTCCTCATCGACCTGTGGGCCCGCGCCACCGGCCCGGACGACGTCTACGCCGACATCACCTGGGTCGGCTTCTGCGGCGACCGCCCGCCGGCGCGCGCCGAGGAGATCTTCCGCGTCGCCGCCGAGGGGCGCGACGTCGGCCTGCGCACGGTCGAGCAGGCGCACCGCGACGGGCGCACGCTCGAGGGCTGGCAGGTGGACCGGGCGGTGCGCGATCACATCGCGGCGCGCGGCTTCGGCGAGAAGTTCATCCACCGCACCGGCCACTCCATCGGCGTCGAGGTGCACGGCGACGGCGCCAACCTCGACGACCTCGAGACGCACGACACCCGCCGGCTCGTGCCGGGCCTGGCCTTCTCCATCGAGCCGGGCATCTACCTGCCGGAGGAGGGGCTCGGCGTCCGCACCGAGATCGACGTGGTGCTGACCGGCGAGGGGCCGCGCGTCTTCGGGAAGATCCAGCAGGAGCTGGTCCGCATCCCCGTCTAGCTCGAGGTCGACCTCTCGTGAGCGAGCTCGGCGGTCACACCCTCCCGGCCCCGGCGCCGGCCGCGCCCCGCGCCGCCGCCTCGGTGATCCTCTGGCGCGAGCGGTCGGGCGAGCCGGAGCTCTACCTCGTCCGGCGCGGCGCCACGCAGCGCTTCGCGCCCGGCTTCACCGCCTTCCCGGGCGGCCGGCGCGACGCCGAGGACGCTTCGGTGCCGGTGCACCAGCCCGGCGCCAACGACCCGGGCGACGTGGCCTGCGCCGCCCGCGAGCTCTTCGAGGAGACGGGCGTGCTCGCCGCCACCGGCGCCCCGCTGCCCCCGCCCGCCGCGCTCGTCGAGGCGCGGCGCGCGCTCCTCGCCGGCGCGCTCGCCTTCTCGGACCTGCTCTCCCGCCACGGGCTCGCGGTGGACGGCCCGCGCTTCGAGGACGCCGGCCGCTGGGTCACGCCCGCCTTCTACCCGGTCCGCTTCGACGCGCTCTTCCTCCTCTGCCGCTGGCGCGAGGGGGAGGCGCCGGAGGTCTGGCCCGGCGAGCTCGACGCCGGCGAGTGGGTGCTGGCGCGGCAGGCCATCGACGCGTGGCGCCGCGGCGACCGGCTCTTCCTGCCGCCCAACCTCTGGCCGGTCCGCGTGCTGGCGCGCGGCCTCCCGCCCGACGCCGCGGCGATGCGCCGGCCGGCGCCGGAGGCCTTCCGCATCGAGTACCAGGGCGGCCTGCTCCAGTCGCCGCTCCGGACGCCGACGCTCCCGCCCGCCGCCCACACCAACGCCTGGCTCGTCGACCTCGGCGGCGCCACCGCGGTCGTCGATCCCGGCTCGCCCTGGGCCGAGGAGCAGCAGAAGCTCGACGAGCGGCTCGCCTCGCTCGCGGCCGAGGGCCGCCCGGCGCGCGAGGTCTGGCTGACGCACGGCCACGCCGATCACGTGGGCGGCGTGGCGACGCTCGCGGCGCGCGGCCTCGTCGTGCGGGCCCACCCGGCCATCGCCCCGCGGCTGCCGGGCGTCTCCTTCGAGCCGCTCGCCGACGAGGACCTGCTCGAGGGGCGCTGGCGCGTCCTCGCCACGCCGGGCCACGCGCGCGACCACGTCGTCTTCCTCGACGAGGCGACCGGCGCGCTCCTCGCCGGCGACATGCTCTCCACCCTCTCGACCATCGTCATCGATCCGCCCGAGGGGGACATGGCCGAGTACGAGCGGCAGCTCGCGCGGCTGGCCGGCGCCGGCGTCCGCGCGCTCTACCCGGCCCATGGGCCGCCCGCCGCCCACGGGCGGCTCGCCCTGGAGGGCTACCTCGCCCACCGGGCCGAGCGGGAGGAGGCGATCCTGCGGGCGCTAGACCCATCCGGGACGCTCACCGAGGTGACGCAGCGGGCCTACATCGACGTACCACCCCCCGTCTGGCCGGTGGCCGAGCGGAGCTGCCTCGCCACCCTCCAGAAGCTCCAGGCATCAGGGCGGGTTGCGGAGTCCGGCGGATTCTGGCGCCGTTTGGCGTGAGCGCCGGCGACGTCCCAGGGTCGCTTCTCCTGACAGGGCCGTCGCCGTTTTTGCCACACCGTCACTTGAAGAATCCCTCCGGAAATCGCTAAAGTGCCGAAATCTCGTCGGCGGTCCGGGGGCACACCCGGTGCACGCTGAGCCCCCATGGCCCGACTCCCGATCTCGCCTGCCCGCTTCGCTACCGTGCTCGTCCTCGCCTTCGCCTTCGGCGGGGGGTCGGCCGAGGTGGCCGTGCGGACGCACCGCGCCATCGAGAAGGCCAAGGCGGAGCGGCAGATCGGCTCGGCCGGGCAGCTCGTGGCCCTGCAGCTCACCGACGAGAACGGCGACGTGGTCGCCCGCCCCCGGCTCATCTGCCCCGCCGGCAAGAAGGCGGAGCTGGTGCTCCACGACCCGCTCGACCCGCAGGACGTGAAGGTCGCCTTCCGGGTGGAGGCGGTCCGCGGCCCCTCCGGCGACATCTCGCTCGACTACACGCTCTGGGTGCCCGACCGGGCCATCGCCACGAGCGGCACCGTCTCGCTCACGCCCGGCGTGGAGCACGCGGTCGCCATCGGCAACGGGACGCTCGTCGCCACCTGGATGGCCGTGCCGGTGCCGTCGGCCGCCTTCGACGCCTTCCTCGAGGCGGAGCAGGCGCGCCGCGTCGTGAAGCCGACGTAGCAGCGCCCGTCGCGTGCTGGCGCTCCTCCTCGCCCTCGCCGCCTCCGGCTCGCCCCTCCCGCTCGACTGCCCGCCGGGGACCTCCCTCGCGGGCGGCGTGCCGTTCGAGGCCTACGAGGCCTGGTGCGAGGGCCGGCCCGACGCCTTCGGCCACCTGCGCCGCCACGGCCCGGCGCGCCGCTTCTACGACGACGGCGGCGTCTGGGTGGAGGAGCGGTTCGACGAGGGGAAGCGCGACGGCCCGTTCCTGGAGCGCCACCGGAACGGCCGGAAGGCGCGCGAGGGGACCTACCGGCAGGACGAGAAGGTGGGCACCTGGACCGTCTGGTACGAGGACGGCCAGCTCGAGGAGCGGAGCGAGTGGGCGGCCAACCTGCAGCACGGCCCGTTCACCGCCTGGCACCGGAACGGGAAGAAGCGGACCGAGGGGCGCTTCTGCCACGGCGTGCAGTGCGGCACCTGGATCACCTGGGACGACGGCGGCCACGAGCTCGGCCGCATGGAGCTGGCCGACCAGCAGGCGCAGCCCTGACGGCGTGCGCGGGCGCTACGCACCGCCCGGCGGCTCCGGCTTCTCGATCCCGTACTTCTCGAGCTTGTAGGCGAGCGCCGAGGGCTTCAGGCCCAGGAGCCGCGCCGCCTCGGCCTTCACGCCGCGCGCCTTCTCGTAGGCGGCGAGCACGAGCTGCCGCTCCAGCTCCTCGAGCACGTCGGTGAGGCTCCGGTCGCCGGTCGGCAGCGGCAGGGCCGGCGCGGGCGGCGCCTGGCGCAGCCCCTCCGGCAGCTCCTCGGGGCGCACCAGCTCCCCCTCGGCGAAGACGAGCGACTGCTCCACCACGTTCTCCAGCTCGCGCACGTTGCCCGGCCAGCGGTGGCGGCGCAGCAGCTCCAGCGCCTCGGGCGCGAAGCCCTTCACCCGGCGTCCGGCCTTGGGGCCGAGCTTCTCGACGAAGTGGGCCGCCAGCGCCTCCACGTCGCCGGGCCGGTCGCGCAGCGGCGGCAGCGTGAGCGGCACCACCGCCAGCCGGTAGTAGAGGTCCTCGCGGAAGGCGCCGGCCTTCACCAGGGCGGCCAGGTCGCGGTTGGTGGCCGAGACGAGCCGCACGTCGACCTCCACCGTCTCCTCGCCGCCGACCCGCTCGAAGCGGCGCTCCTGCAGCACGCGCAGGAGCTTCACCTGCACCGCCGGGGTGAGCTCGCCCACCTCGTCGAGGAAGAGCGTGCCGCCGCCCGCCAGCTCGAAGCGGCCGAGCTTCTTCCGCACCGCGCCGGTGAAGGCGCCGCGCTCGTGGCCGAAGAGCTCCGACTCGAGCAGCGCCTCCGGGACGGCGGCGCAGGAGATGGAGACGAAGGGGCCGGCGGCGCGCGGCGAGCCGGCGTGGAGGGCGCGGGCCACCAGCTCCTTGCCGGTGCCCGACTCGCCGAGCACGAGCACGGTGGCGTCGCTCGCCGCCACGCGGCGCGCCTGCTCCAGCACCCGCCGCATGGGCTCGGAGGCGCCGACGATGCCGGAGGGATCGCGCTCGCGGGCCCGGTCGGCGTCCATGGCCTCGGCGCGGCCGCGGTCGGTGCGGGCGCCGCGCCGCTCGCGGGCGATCTCGGCCGCCTTCTCGACGCGGGCGCGCAGCACCTCGGGGGCGAAGGGCTTCTCGATGAAGTCGGTGGCGCCGGCCCGCATCGCCTCGACGGCGCTGGCGATGGTGCCGTGGGCCGAGACCACGATGACGGTGGCGTCGGGGTCGCGCTCGCGCAGCCGCCGCACCACCTCCAGGCCGTCCACCGGCAGCATGCGCAGGTCGGTGACCACCACGTCGGCCGGCCGGCGCGCGTAGGCGGCCAGGCAGTCGGCCCCGCCCTTCACCGCCAGCACCTCGTGGCCGGCGCGCGTGAGCGTCAGCGCCATGCCGTCGCGCATGGCGTCGTTGTCGTCGGCGACGAGGAGGCGGGCCATGAGGCGGAGGAGTCTAGCTCACGCCGCCGCCTTCTCCTCCACCCGCACGCGCCCCAGGAGCGCCGTGAGGTCGCCGTCGGCCAGGGTCTCCTTCTCCAGCAGCACCTTCGCCCCCTCCTCGAGCAGCGGCCGGTTGGCGACCAGGATCTGGCGCGCCCGGTGGAAGGCGTCGTCCACGAGGTCGCGCACCGCCATGTCGATCTCGCGCGCCGTCTCCTCGGCGTAGAGCCGCTTCGGGCCGGTCATCTGGCCGAGGAAGCCGTTCGGCTCGCTCTCGTAGGTCACCGGGCCGAGCCGGCCGCCCATGCCGAAGCGGGTCACCATGCTGCGGGCGATGTCGGTCGCCTTGGAGATGTCGTCGGCGGCGCCGGTGGAGAGGTGGCTGAAGACGACGTGCTCCGCGGCGCGGCCGCCGAGCAGCACCGACATCTTCTTGGTCAGCTCGTCGCGCGTCATGAGGAAGCGGTCCTCGGTGGGGCGCTGGATGGTGTAGCCGAGCGCGCCGATGCCGCGCGGGATGATCGAGATCTTGTGGACCGGGTCGCTGCCGGGCAGCGCCGCGGCCACGAGGGCGTGCCCCATCTCGTGGTGGGCCACCACCTCCCGCTCCCGCGGGTTGAGCAGCCGGTTCTTCTTCTCCAGGCCGGCCACGATCCGCTCGACGGCCACGTTGAAGTCGCCCATGCCGACCCGCTCGGCGCCGCGCCGGGTGGCGACCAGCGCCGACTCGTTCACCAGGTTGGCGAGGTCGGCGCCGGTGAAGCCCGGGGTGAGCGCCGCCACCTGCTCCAGCTTCACGTCCGGATCGAGCTGCACCCGCTTGACGTGCACCTCCAGGATCTGGACGCGCCCCAGCCGGTCGGGCCGGTCGACCAGCACCTGCCGGTCGAAGCGGCCGGCGCGCAGGAGCGCCGGGTCGAGGATCTCGGGGCGGTTGGTGGCGGCCAGGAGCACGAGGCCGGTGGAGGAGTCGAAGCCGTCGAGCTCGACCAGCAGCTGGTTGAGCGTCTGCTCCTTCTCGTCGTGGCCGCCGCCGAGCCCCGGCATGGCGGCGCGGGCGCGGCCGAGGGCGTCGAGCTCGTCGATGAAGATGATGGCCGGCGCCTTCTGGCGCGCCTGCTCGAAGAGGTCGCGCACCCGGGCCGCGCCGACGCCGACGAACATCTCGACGAACTCGGAGCCGGAGATGGAGAAGAAGGGGACGCTCGCCTCGCCGGCCACCGCCTTGGCGAGCAGCGTCTTGCCGGTGCCCGGCGGGCCGACGAGCAGCACGCCCTTGGGCATGCGGGCGCCGAGCCGGCCGTAGCCCTTCGGGTCCTTGAGGAAGGAGACGATCTCCTGCAGCTCCGCCTTGGCCTCGTCCACGCCGGCCACGTCGGCGAAGGAGGTCTTGGTGTCGTGCTCGACGTAGACCTTGGCCTTCGACTTGCCGATGGCCATGAGCCCGCCGCCCGGGCCGCCGGCGCCGATCCGCTTGCCGAGCCACATCCAGACGCCGAAGAAGAAGACGACCGGCAGCACCCAGGAGAGCAGCATGGGCAGCACGTTCGACTCGACGCGGCCGGCGTAGGTGACGCCCGAGGCGTCGAGCTCCTTCGAGATCTCCGGGTCGACGCGGGTGGTGACGAAGCGGCTCTTGCCCTCCACCGCCTCGTTCTCCTTCATCACCCCCTCGATCCGGTCGGGGCCGATGACGACGCGGTCCACCTTCTTCTCGCGGAGCAGCGCCTGGAACTGGCTGTACGGGATGTTGGCCACCGCCAGCTGCTTCGTCAGGATGTCGTTGAGCAGGAAGACGCTCGCGACCGTGAGCAGGATGAAGACGGCGTTGAAGCGGAAGCTCTTGTTCATGGGCGGCTCCGGGCCGGGGGCGGACCGACCGGCTGCCCTTCTCGTAACCACTCCGCGGGGAAGCGCTCGTTGCGGAAGATGAAGCCGACCGTTTGTCACACCCGGTCGGGTACCGTGAGCCGCGCCACCGTGCCGCCGCCCTCGCGCTCGAGGAGCGCCAGGGTGCCGCCGTGGGCGTCGGCCACCTTCTTCGCGAGCGCCAGGCCGAGGCCGGTGCCGCGCTCCTTGGTGGTGAAGAACGGGCGGAAGAGCTTGGCGCGCGCCTCGACCGTGAGGCCGGGGCCGCGGTCGAGCACCTCCACCACCGCGGCCGCCCCGTCGCGCCGGGCCGCGAGCACCACCTCGCCGCCCTGGGAGGCCTCGACGGCGTTGCGCGCCAGGTTGAGCGCGGCGCGCCGCAGCTTCTCGCGGTCGCCCTGCGCCACCGCGTCGCCGGCCTGGCGCACCGACGCCCCGCGCTCGGCCGCCAGCGGCCGCACCAGGTCGCCCACCTCGGCGAGGAGCGCCGCCAGGTCGACCGGCTGGCGGACGAGCGGCCTGGCCCGCGCGTAGTCGAGGAACTCCTCCACCACGCGGGTGAGCGCCGTCACCTCGTGCTGCACCCGCTCCACGTGCGCCGCCGCCGGCGTGCCGGCCGTCTCCTCGGCCAGCACCGCCGAGAAGAGCGTCAAGCCGCCGAGCGGGTTGCGCACCTCGTGGGCGATGCCGGCGAGCAGCGTCTCGCGCTCCTCGTCGCGCGCCGCCAGCCCCTGGCGCATCTCCTCGAGCGTGTCGCGCAGCTCGGCGATCTCGTCCTTGCGGCGGCGCCGCCAGATGGGCGTCTTCAGGTCGCCGCGGCCGATGCGCCGGGCGGCGTCGGCGAGCCGCGCCAGGGGGCGCGTCACCGTCACCGCGGCGATGGCCGAGACGAAGGCGCCCACCGCCGCGCCGATGACGGCCAGCACCACCAGGAAGCGGCGGAAGCGGCGCAGCGTGGCGAAGGAGGCGGAGGTGCCGTCGGCCCCGACCACCGCCACCACCCGCCCCGAGGCGTCGGTGAGCGGCGCGTAGCCGGCCTTGTGGAGCTGGCCGTCGGCCCCCTCGAAGAGCCGGCCGCCCGGGCCCGCCTTGCCGCCGGCGGCGCGGGCGATCTCGTCCCGGTCGCGCTCGATGAGGATCACCGGGTCGCCGGTGCGGGTGCGCCCCTCCGAGTCGACGAGCGCCGTGCCGTCCGGCCGGAGCACCACGAGCCAGGTCGAGGTGGCGCGCGCGAGCCCCTCGAGCCGCGTCCGCGCCGCCTTGGCCGCCGGGCTCGCCTCGCCGCCCGGCGCCAGCCCCTCCACCCCGGCGCCGCGCAGCGCCACCGCCGCCCCCTGCGCCGCCGTCACGAGGCGCGTGGAGAGCTCGTCCTCGAGCGCCCGCCGCGCCAGCTGGTGGGCGAGCAGCGCCATGGTGCCGAGCGAGGCGAGCGCCGGCAGCGCCGAGGCGAGGATGAAGCGGTTGCGCACGCCGCG
>DASTGK010000371.1:0-2153 GCA_035719085.1 Anaeromyxobacteraceae bacterium | reverse complement strand
GTGCCGGAGGTGGGGCGCCCAGGTAGGCGCGCAGGTCGGCTGCGGCGGCCTCCACCACCGCGGCGTCGATGCGAGCTTCCTCGCGGGCGAACCCCTCGAGGAGGGCGCTCGCCGCCAGCTGGTTGACCCGCCGGGGCAGGCCGCCGCTGTGGCGGTGGACCGCCTCGACGCCGTCGTCCGAGAAGAGCGGCGCCGCCCGGCCGGCCACCGCCAGGCGGTGCGCCAGGTAGGCGCCGAGCTCGTCGAGGCCGAGCGCCCCCACGTGGTAGGCGACGCCGACGCGCTGGGCGAACGGCTCGCCGCCCCGCTCGCGGAGCCGCTCGCGCAGCTCCGGCTGGCCGACGAGCAGGAGCCCGAGGAGCGCCCGGTCGTCGGCGGCCAGGTTGGTGAGCAGCCGCAGCTCGTCGTAGGCGGCCCGCCCCGCGAGCAGCTGCGCCTCGTCGACCACCACCACCGGGAAGAGCCCCTCCTCGTCGAGCCGCGACAGGTGCTCGGCCAGCGCCGACCAGGCCTCGCTCTTGCGCCGCGCCGGCGGCAGGCCGAACCCCTCGCAGATGGCCCCGAGCAGCTGGGCCGGCGGCAGCGCCGGGTTGACGACGAAGCTGAAGCGGCAGCGGTCGGCGAAGGCGTCGACGAGCGCGCGCGTCAGCGTGGTCTTGCCCGCCCCCACCTCGCCGGTCAGGACCGCGATCTCCCGCTCCTCGACGGCGTGGGAGAGGCGCGCCAGCGCCTCGGCGTGCTGGCGCGACGGAAAGAGGAACGCCGGGTCGGGCGTCTTGGAGAAGGGCTTGCGGGCGAGGCCGTAGTGCTCGAGGTACATGGCGCGCGGCCCCTACCCGGCCGCCTCCCGGGCCGCCTCGCCCGCCACCACGTCCTCGATGATGGCGCCGACGTCGAGCACCAGCACGGTGCGGCCGCTGCCGAGGTCGGTGGCGCCGGCGATGCCGCGCACGCCGTGGAGCACGCGGCCGAGCGGCTTCACCACGATGTCCTGCTGGCCCACCAGGTCGTCGACCGCCACGCCGAGCCGCTCCTGCGCCAGCCCCACCACCACCACGAAGAACGGGTCGGCCGGCCGGTCGCCGGTGAGCGCGAAGAAGCGCCCCAGCCGCGTGATGGGCAGCGTGGCGCCCCGCAGCGTGATCACCTCGCGCGTCGAGAGGGTGCGCAGCTCCGAGGCGCGCACCTCCAGGATCTCGAGGACGCTGTTGAGCGGCACGGCGTAGAGCCGCCCGGCCACCGAGACCACCAGCGCCCGGATGATGGCCAGCGTCACCGGCAGCGTGATCTCGAAGCGGGTGCCGCGCCCCCGCTCCGTCTGCAGGTCGATGATGCCCGAGAGGTTGGCGATGTTGTTCTTCACGACGTCCATGCCGACGCCGCGCCCCGACAGGCTGGTGACCTGCCGGGCCGTCGAGAAGCCGGGGACGAAGATGAGGTTCATCACCTCGCGCCGCGACAGGCCGGCCACCGACGCCGCCGAGGCCAGGCCGCGCGCCACCGCCACCTCGCGGATCCGCTCCTCGTCGATGCCGGCGCCGTCGTCGCCCACGGTGATCTGCACGTGGTTGCCGCGCTGTACCGCCGCGAGCGTCACCCGGCCGGCGCGCGGCTTGCCGAGCCGCGCCCGCACCTCGGGCGGCTCGATGGCGTGGTCGATGGCGTTGCGGATGAGGTGCATGAGCGGGTCGGAGAGGTCCTCGACGATGAGCTTGTCGAGCTCCACGTCGCCGCCCGAGACCTCGAGCTCGATCTCCTTGCCGACCTCGCGGGCGATCTTGCGCACCATGCGGGTCAGCTTGTCGAAGACCTGGTCGAGCGGGACCATCCGGACCTCGAGGATGCCGCCCTGCAGCTCGTCGAGCCGCCGCTCCAGCGCGCGGGTGGCCCGGTGCAGCTCGGCGGTCAGGATGGGGTCGCCCCCCTCCCCCTTGAGCCGCTCGGCGACCGCCTGCAGCGAGGAGCGGACCAGCACCAGCTCGCCCACCAGGTTCATGAGCCGGTCGAGCTTCTTGATGTCGACGCGCACCGCCTGCGACGCCGAGCGGAGCGAGGCGGTCTCCGCCTCGTGCGGCTCGGGCGCGGGCGAGAGCGAGACCGGCCGCCCGCCCGCGGCCGCCTCGGGCGCCGCCGCCGCAGGCCCCGGCCCCGGC
>DASTGK010000370.1:0-2147 GCA_035719085.1 Anaeromyxobacteraceae bacterium | reverse complement strand
CGGGCGAGCGCTGGGGGGGCCGGCTCCGCCGCCTCGGCGACGCCGTCACGCTGGCCGCCGGCCGGGCGCTGAAGGGCGACGTGCGCCTGCGGGCCATGGCGCTCACCTACCTCTCGCTCTTCGCGCTGGTGCCGGCGCTGGTGGTGGCCTTCTCGGTCATCCAGGCCTTCACCGGCATGGAGCGGATCGCCGACCTGGTCCACGAGTTCCTGCTCGAGAACCTGGCGGTCGGCGCCCGCACCACGATCGAGCCCTACCTCGAGAAGTTCGTCGGCAACGCCCACGCCGCCTCGGCCGGCCTGGTCGGCGGTGCGCTGCTCGTCTGGTCGATGGTGTCGCTCTTCTCCAACGTCGACCGGGCGGTGAACGACGTCTGGGGGATCCGGCGCCCGCGCGCGCTCCGGCAGCAGGCGGTCATCTACTGGGTCGGGCTCACGCTCGGGCCGCTGCTCCTCGCCGGCTCGCTGGTGCTCGGCCACACGGCGCGGGCCTGGCTGGCCGGCACCGAGCTCGGCTTCCTCGCCGCCGCGGGTGGCGTGGTGCTCACCTGCGCCTTCTTCGCCACGCTCTACGTCATCGTCCCGGACACCAAGGTGCGCCCCGGCCCGGCGCTCACGGCCGGGCTGGTGGCCGGCGGGGCCTGGGAGGTGGCCAAGTGGGGCTACGCCATCGCCTCCGCCCGGTTCTTCCGCTACCACATCGTCTACGGGTCGGTGGCGGCCATCCCGACCTTCCTGCTCTGGCTCTTCGTCTCCTGGACCATCGTGCTCTTCGGGGCCCGGCTCGCCTTCATCCTGCAGAACGCCACGACGCTCCTGCGCGGCTCGCTGGCCGCCCACCCGACGACGCGTGAGGCGCTGGCCGGCCAGGTGATGCTCGCCGTGGGCGCCGCCTTCGACCGGGCCGGCGAGGCGGCCGACCGCGAGGCGCCCGACGCAGGCGAGCTGGCGAGGGCGCTGCGGGTCCCGGCGGAGGAGGTGACCGCGGTGGCCGAGACGCTCGCGACCGCCGGCCTGCTGCGCTCGCTCGCCGGGGGCGGCCTCGTCCCGGGCCGGCCGCTCGAGCGGATCACGCTCCTCGACGTCCGCCAGGCGCTCCTCGGGAGGGCCCCCCGCCGTCCGGAGGAGGAGCCGGGGCCCGTCGACCGGGCCCTGGCCGAGGTGGACGCCGAGGCGGCCCGCCGGCTCGAGAAGACCACGCTGCGGGCGCTGGTCGACGAGGAGCGGGCGCGCCCCAGGAAGGCCGCCACCGCGGCGGCCGGGGCAGGGGACGAGGCCAGGACCGCTCAGCGGGCCTAGTCATTTCGGGTGAGTCTCGTAGGGGCCTCTTCGACCCGGGGCGCCATGCCCGTGGAACCCTTGCTGATTTCGGGGCCTTCGGCTAGGCTCCCCTCATCCTTGTGCGGCTTCCAGAGGGGGGCCGGGACGCGGAGCGACGATGCTGAAGTCGGACCTCATCAACATTCTCGTCGTGAAGCGCGGCGTGACGCAGAAGCAGGCCGAGTCCACCATCGAGACGATCTTCGACTCGATGAAGGACGCGCTCTGCCGCGGCGAGAACATCGAAATCCGCGGCCTTGGCGCCTTCCACGTGAAGCACTACGAGGGCTACCAGGGGCGTAACCCCAAGACCGGAGAGGTGATTCCGGTGAAGCCGAAGCGCGGCATCCTCTTCCGCACCGGCAAGGAGCTTCGCGATCGGGTGAACCGGCCCGAGGACGAGGGCACCGCCGGCCCTGGCGGCGCCGGAACGCCGCCGGTGGCCGCCGGCACGTAGCCCGAAGCCGCCGACAGCTCGAGGTCGTACGCGAAGCGCCCGGAACGAGGGCGCTTCTCGCGTTTCAGGGCGCCCTCGAGCGCATCACGCCGCGAGCGCGAGCCGACCGACCGGACGGACGGGCAGCTCGGGCGGCAGCTCGTCGTAGGCGATGACCTGGAGCCTCGGCCAGCGCGGCGCCACGAGGAGCCGCACGGCGCGCCGCACGTCGCCGCTCGCGAGCAGCACCGGCGCCTCGCCCGCCGCCTCGAGCGCGCCCGCGAGGCCGTCGAGCAGGAGCGAGGCCGTGGCCGGGTCGAGCGCCGGCTGCTCGCCCACGAGCGCGTCGCGCACCGCCCGCTCCGCCGCCGGGTCGAGCAGGATGGCCGCCA
>DASTGK010000369.1:0-2338 GCA_035719085.1 Anaeromyxobacteraceae bacterium | reverse complement strand
GGCGCTCGGCCGACCTCGGCGCCACCGCCCGCACCCGCGCCGGGGGCGCCGCCTTCCGGCCGGCCGACCCGCTCGCCGGCGTGGCCGAGGCGATCGCCTTCCCGGTCTCCACCCCGCCCGCGCTCGTCACCTGGGAGCTCGGCGCCGGGCCCTCGGCGGCGCCGCAGGCGGTGGCGCCCGGCCTCGTGCTCTGGGATCCGGCGCAGGCCGCCTTCCGCGTCGCCGGCCCGCAGCCCTCGGCGGTCGACGCCCTCGCCACCGCCGGCGCCGCCGGCCTCGTCGCCGTCCCGACCGGCATCGAGGACCTGCGCTGGACGCCGGCCGGGCCGCTCCTCGTGGGCGGCCCGCGCCTCTCGCTCGCCGCCGCGTCGGGGCTCGTCACGGTCGCCGCCGACCTCGACGCGCCGCTCGCCCTGCCGGCTACCGCCGCCGACGGCCGGCTGCTCGCGGTCGGGAGCATGAACGGCGCCGAGCGGGCCCGCCTCTGGCTGCCGGCCGCGCTCGCCACCGGCGGCGCGCCGGCCGAGGACGTGGTCCTGCCCGGCTTCGCCCTGCTCGGCTTCTTCGTCGACGGAGCGCCCTGGGTCGCCTGGGCCGACGCGACCGACCTCTCGCCCCACGCGGCGCGGCTCGCCGCCGGCGGGGCGCTCCAGGATCAGGTGGCCTCGGCGCCGCCCGACGGCGTCCTCTCGCCCAACGGACGGACGGTGGTCACCTTCGAGCGCGGCCTCGCCGGCGCCGAGCTGACGGCGCTGCGGATCGTCTCGACCGACCCGGCCACCGGCTTCGCCACGCTCGACCGGGTGCAGCTCCCCGGCCCGGTGGTGAGCGCCGCCTTCGACGCCACGGGCGAGCGGCTCTACGCCGTGGTGTCGGGCCCGGACCGGCTCGTGCTGGTCGAGTAGCGGCGCGGCGCCGCGCTCAGGTGACCGGGTTGCGCAGGATCCCGATGCCCGGGATCTCCACCTCGACCCAGTCGCCCCGCTGGATCCGGCCGACGCCCTCCGGCGTGCCGGTGGCGACGAGATCGCCCGGCAGGAGCGTCATCACGCCCGAGATGAAGGCGAGGAGCGCGTAGACGTCGAAGGTCATGTCGCGCGTGGAGCCGCGCTGCCGCTCGACGCCGTTCACCCGGCAGACGACGGTGAGGTCGGTCGGGTCGAGGCCGGTGTCGACCACCGGCCCGACCGGGCAGAAGGTGTCGAACCCCTTGGCCCGGGTGAACTGCTTCTCCTCCCGCTGGATGTCGCGGGCGGTGACGTCGTTGAGGCAGGTGAAGCCGAAGACGGCCTGCTTCGCCTCGGCGGCGGTCGCCTGCGTCAGCGTCCGCCCCACCACCACGCCCAGCTCCGCCTCGTGGTGGACCTCCCTCGACTGGGCCGGGCAGCGGATCGGCTCCTGCGGCCCGACGACGCTCGTGGAGGGCTTGAGGAAGAGGAGCGGCTGCTTCGGCACCTCGTTCCCGAGCTCGCGGGCGTGGGCCACGTAGTTGCGGCCGACGCAGACCACCTTCGACGGCCGCACCGGGGCGAGCAGCGTCACCTCGGCGAGCGGCACGGGCCGCCCCTCGGGCAGGCCGCCGGCCCAGGGCTCGCCGCTGAGCGGCCGCACGAGCTCGCCCTCGAGCTGCCCCCAGCGCTCGTCCACCCCGTGGCGGTAGCGGCAGGTCCTCACGCGCCCTTCCGGAAGCCGAGCACGTCGGCCATGTCGTAGAGGCCGGCCGGGCGGCCGGCGATCCAGGCGGCGGCCCGCACCGCGCCGCGGGCGAACTGCTCGCGCGCCGTGGCCCGGTGGGTCAGCTCGAGCCGCTCCCCCTCGCCGCAGAAGTAGACGGTGTGCTCGCCGACGATGTCGCCGCCGCGGACCGTCTGCAGGCCGATCTCGCGGGCCGGCCGCTCGCCGATCATGCCGTGGCGCTCGAAGGTGAGGTCCTTGGCCGGGTCGCGCCCGAGCGCCTCGGCCGCCACCTCGCCCAGCCACACCGCGGTGCCCGAGGGGGCGTCCTTCTTCTTCTTGTGGTGCAGCTCGACGATCTCCACGTCGTAGGCGTCGCCGAGGACGCGGGCGGCCTGGCGGACGAGCTCGAAGAGCACGTTCACGCCCACGCTCATGTTGGGCGAGAGGAGCACCGGGATCCGGCGCGCCGCCGCGGCCACCTTCTCCTTGGCCGCCGGGGTGAAGCCGGTCGAGCCGATGACGAGGGCGACCCCGCGCTCCGCGCAGAGCTCGGCGTGGCGCACCGAGGCCTCGTGGCTGGTGAAGTCGATGACGACGTCGGCGCCGGGGAGCGCCTTGGCGAGATCGTCCTGGACGATCACGCCGACCGGGCCGAGCCCCG
>DASTGK010000368.1:0-4101 GCA_035719085.1 Anaeromyxobacteraceae bacterium | reverse complement strand
GGCTGCGGCGCGGCCTTGGCGGCGAGCGCGAGGTCGCCGGGGGCGGCGCCGGCGAGCGCGGCCAGCGCGAGCGGGAGGAGGCGCGTCATGCGCGGCGTTCTACGCCCGGAGCGCGCGCGCCGTCCACGGCCGGCGCTTCCCGGCCGCGCCGCGGTGGCGCTACGGTGACGGGATGCCGATCGCGCTCCGCCCCGCCCGCCCCGACGACCTCGACGCGCTGGTCCGGCTCCTCGGCCAGCTCTTCGCCCTGGAGCAGGACTTCACCCCCGACGAGCCGCGGCAGCGGCGCGGCCTCGCCCTGCTGCTCGAGCGGCCGGCCTCGGCCGCCGTGCTGGTGGCCGAGCAAAGCGGGCGCGTCGTCGGCATGGTGACGGCGCAGCTCGTCGTCTCGACCTCCGAGGGGGCGCTCTCGGCGCTCGTCGAGGACATGGTGGTCGACGCGCCGGCGCGCGGCGGCGGCGCGGGCCGGCTCCTCCTCCAGGGGATCGAGGCCTGGGCCGCCCGCGTGGGCGCGACGCGGCTGCAGCTCCTCGCCGATCGCGACAACGCGCCGGCGCTCGACTTCTACGCGCGGCTCGGCTGGTCGCCGACGAAGCTGGTGGCGCTGCGGCGCGGCGGCGTGCCGGCTCACCTGGCCCCGAGCCCGCCGCGGGAGACGTAGCGGGCGAAGGAGCGGTCCATGCCGCGCACGTGGCCGGCGAGCCAGGCCTGCAGCTGGCCCACCGCCAGCGCCAGCTCGGCGTCGGCGCCGCGCTCGAAGCGGCGGCGCAGCCCGCGCAGCTCCTCCATGAGCTGCCGGTGCTCCTCGGTGTGCGGCTCGTACCGCTCCCAGGCGTGCAGCCGCATGAGCAGCTCCTCGCTCATGAAGTGGACGTTGGAGGTGTCCTCGAGCCGCTGCAGGAGCTCGTCGACGACGGCCCGGTCGCGCCCCGCCTCGATCGCCTCGCGCAGCGCCTCGACGAGCCGCACCTGGAGCTGGTGCTCCTGGTCCACCTCGCCGAGGCCGGTCTCGAGGTCCGCTCTCCAGTCGGCAGGTTCCATGGCGCCTCCCTTGGGTTCGGGCGCCCCTCTATATAGAGGCGCCGCCTCCCCCTGCCCCGCCGAAGCGCCCGCTTTCGCCGCCCTCCCCGTCGAGGGCCCGGCGATCCCGGCCGCTACCTGCCCGTCACCGCGGCGTCGCGCCAGAGCGCCTCGGCTGTCGGGAAGCGCGGGGCGATGTCGACCGGCACGCCGGCCAGCCGGTCGAGCACCTTGCGCACCTCGGGCCGGAGCACCGCCTGCTTCTCGAGCAGCGCCAGCGCCGCCGCCCGGTCGCCGCGCGCCTGCAGCGTCATGAGCTCGCGGGTGAGCCCCACCACCGCCGCCCTCATCTTCGGCTCGTCGACGGCGAAGGTGCCGTCCCTGGCCACCGTGACGGCGCCGGCGTCGAGGAACCAGTTGAGCTGCAGCGCCATCCCCTTGCCGTGCGCCTCGGTGAGGCCGAAGCGGAGCGAGCGGAAGGCCGAGGCGAGGAAGGTCGGGTAGAGCGTGCGCCCCAGCTCCCGGTCGAGCTTCCCCTCGTCGAGCAGCCGCTGCAGGGCGAAGAGGCCGCCCACGTCGGCCTTGGCCTCCTCGATGGCGCTGTAGGTGTCGCCGAGCCGCGCCCGCACCGTGGTGGCGGCGCCGCCCACCGTGATCTCGTGCGGCCCGAGCCCGTGCACCAGCTCGTGCATGAGGATGTGCGTGAAGAACGGGTCGAAGGCGACCCGGGCCCGGTCGGCCTTCCCGAGCGCCAGCCGGGCGATGGGCAGCAGCACCTTCTCGAACTTGGCCCGCTGCACGTTCTTCAGCATCACCCGCTTCGAGCCGAGCTCCTTCACCACGCCCTCGTCGTTCGGCAGGTTGTAGGCGGCGGTGGTGACGCCGCGGGCGGCGTCCCCGGCGGCGAAGAGCTGGTTGACGACGCGGATGGGGGCGAGGCCGCCGAGCTTGGGGTTGCGCAGCGCCGGGTCGATGGGGAGCGCGTCCTCGATCCCCTGCAGCTCCGAGGAGAAGCGGGCGAGCCGGGCCGTCTCGGCCTCGTCGCGCACGCCCACGAAGGCCTCGAAGGCCGCCTTCTGGTTGAACCAGCCGTCCTCGTAGACCTCGTAGGGCCCGATGGTCGGCTCGATGGCGGCGTCGAGCTTCATCCAGGCGACGTCGCTGTCGCGGTAGCGGTTGGAGAGGAAGGCGTCGGCGCGCGCCTCCAGGAAGGCGCGCAGCGTGGCGTCGCCGGTGAGCCCGGCCGCCTCGCGCAGGAGCGCCGCCGCCCGGGCCAGCTCGCCCTGGTACTCCAGGCTGTAGGGCACCGCGACGAGCCGGCCGTCCGGGCCGCGCCGCACCACCGTGAAGAAGCCCTGGGCCGCCTCGCGCTCGGCGGCCGGCAGGCCGGCCTGCCACGCCTCCACCTCCGCCTTGGTGGCGCCGGCCGGGTAGAAGTTGCCGGCGGCCGGCTTCTCGCCCGCGCCCGGCACGAACGGGGCCTCGCCGTCGAGCCGGTCCCACGGCCCCTTGTTGCGCAGGAAGTACTCGACGCGCGCCCGGCCGAGCGGCGAGCGGTCGGCGAGGAGCTGGAGCAGGAGCGCCTCGTTGCCGGGCGAGACCTGGCGCAGGAAGAGGGCGTCCATGAGCCGCGCCGCCTCGACGATCCGGCCGAGCGCCCGCCGCTCCCGCTCCGGCAGCCCGCCCAGGTCGACGGCCAGGTCGACCGGCGCGTAGCGCGCCTCGCGGCGCGAGAGCTCGGCGGCCGAGGGGGAGCCGTCGGGGGCGGCGGGGGCGGCGGCGAGGAGGGCCTGGAGGGCGAGGCTCGGGAGCGTGGTCATGGCTGCCCCTTCTACACCGCGGGCCGGCGGGCCGGCAGGCGCCGGGCGGGGCCTGGCCGGGAGACCGGCCGTGACGGAGCGGCGCGCTAGCCTGGGGGCCAGGAGGCACCGCCATGGACGGCACCGCCCTCACCTTCTTCGTCCTCGGGCTCCTCGCCGGGGGCGTCCTCGCGGCGCTCGCCTTCCTCGACGCCGCCCGCTCGCGCGAGCGGGCCGCCGCGCTCGCCGCCCGGCTCGAGGCGGAGCGGACCGCGGCGCGGGAGAAGCTGGCGCTCCTCGACGACGCCCGCGCCCGGCTCGGCGACGCCTTCAAGGCGCTCTCGGCCGACGCCCTGCGCGACACCACCGCCTCCTTCCTGGAGCTGGCGCGCGCCGCCTTGTCGCGCGAGCGCGACGCGGCGAGGGGCGACCTCGACCGGCGGCAGGCGGCCATCGGCGAGCTGGTGGCGCCGGTGCGGGAGTCGCTCGGCAAGCTCGACGCGCAGCTCCGCGACATCGAGCGGGCGCGCGAGGGGGCCTACGGCGCGCTCGGCGAGCAGCTGCGGGCGGTGGGCGAGGCGCAGGGGCTGCTCCGGGCCGAGGCGCAGAACCTGGTGAAGGCGCTCCGGGCCCCGCAGGTGCGCGGCCGCTGGGGCGAGCTGCAGCTGCGCCGCGTCGTCGAGCTGGCGGGGCTCGTCGACCGCTGCGACTTCCACGAGCAGGTGACGGCGGAGGGCGAGCAGGGGCGGCAGCGCCCCGACCTGGTGGTCCACCTGCCGGGCGGCCGCGACGTGGTGGTGGACGCCAAGGCCCCGCTCGCGGCCTACCTCGAGGCGGTGGAGGCGAAGGACGAGGCGGCGCGCGCGGCCCGGCTCGCCGACCACGCGCGCCAGCTGCGCGCCCACGTCGAGGCGCTCTCCCGCAAGGCCTACTGGGAGCAGTTCCGCGCGGCCCCCGAGCTCGTCGTCCTCTTCCTCCCGGGCGAGAGCTTCTACGCCGCGGCGCTCGAGGCCGACCCGTCGCTCCTCGAGGCGAGCGTGGAGCGGCGCGTGCTCGTCGCCACGCCGACGACGCTCATCGCGCTCCTCAAGGCGGTGGCGGCCGGCTGGCGCCAGGCGGCGGTGACCGAGAACGCGGCGGCGGTGGCGGCGCTCGGGCGCGAGCTGCACCAGCGGCTCGGCGGGCTCGCGGCGCACCTGGCGCGGCTCGGCGCGGCGCTCGACGGCGCGGTGCACCGCTACAACGAGGCGGTCGGCTCGCTCGAGGCGCGCGTGCTCGTCAC
>DASTGK010000367.1:0-2707 GCA_035719085.1 Anaeromyxobacteraceae bacterium | reverse complement strand
GTACGACTCCCACGAGCAAGGTACGGGCCAGCGCCGGCCCTTTCGGCCGCGCGGTGGAATTCCGTGCAGTTACGAGGGGCGAGCCCTCGGTTGGAGCGTGCCTACACTGCGTAGGGGAGTTCGCAGCGCTGGCGGGGGATCGAGCACGCCGCGTAACGTCGTTCGCAGGTACGACACTTGCGTTATCGCGTTTCCAACATCCCCCAGTGGCTCGACGAGGACGAGTCGGTCGCCGTCCGCCGCGCCGCCGAGCGGCTCGGCGTCTCGCCCGCGAGCCTCGCCGAGGTCGCGGTGGTCCGCCGCTCGCTCGACGCGCGCAAGAAGGGCCACCCGCGCTGGCTCGTCAACGTGGAGGTGGCGCTCGAGGGCGCGCTCCCCGCCCTGCCCGTCGACGTGACGCTGGCCCCCGCCCCCGAGCCCGCGCCGCCGCGGGCGCGCCAGCCCGCCACGCCGCCCATCATCCTGGGCGCCGGCCCGGCGGGGCTCTTCTGCGCCTGGGGGCTCCTGGAGCGCGGCGTCAGGTCGATCGTCGTGGACCGCGGCCGCACCGTCTCGCCGCGTCGCCGCGACGTGGCCGCGCTCATGCGCGACGGCACGCTCGACCCCGAGTCGAACATGAACTTCGGCGAGGGGGGCGCGGGCGCCTACACCGACGGCAAGCTCGGCACGCGCATCCACCACCCGGCGGTGCGCAAGGTGGTGGAGCTCTTCGCCCGCTTCGGCGGCGTGGCGCGCATCCTGGCCGAGGGGAAGCCGCACGTCGGCTCGGACATCCTCCCCTCGGCCATCTCGGCCATGGTCGAGGAGCTGACGCAGGGCGGCTGCGAGCTCCACTGGGGCGCGCGCGTCGTGGACCTCGAGCTGCGCGAGGGGCGCTTCGCCGGCGTGCGGCTCGCCGACGGCCGGACGCTCGACTCCGACCGGCTGGTGCTGGCGCCCGGCAACAGCGCCCGCGAGCTCTACGAGCTCTTCGCGGCGCGCGGCTGGCCCCTCGAGGCCAAGCCCTTCGCCGTCGGCTTCCGGGCCGAGCACCCGCAGCCGCTCATCGACCGGATCCAGTACGGGCTGCGCGACCGCGGCGGCCAGCTGCCGCCGGCCGACTACAAGCTGGCCGAGAACCCGCGCGTCGGGCCGGCGCCGCGCGGCGTCTTCTCCTTCTGCATGTGCCCGGGCGGCGTGGTGGTGCCGACGCCCACCGAGCCGGAGCTGCAGTGCACCAACGGCATGTCCAACAGCCACCGCTCCTCGCCGCTCGCCAACGCCGGCATCGTGGTGGCGGTGTCGCTCGACGACTTCGCCGCCGAGGGCTTCACCGGGCCGCTCGCCGGGCTCGAGTGGCAGCGCAAGTGGGAGCGGGAGGCCTACCGGCTGGGCGGCGGCGGCTACCGGGCCCCGGCGCAGCGGCTCGCCGCCTACCTGGCCGGCAAGCCGGGGGCGGCGCCCGGCCGGTCGAGCTACCGGCCCGGGCTGACGCACGCCGACCTCGAGCCGCTCTTCCCGCCCGCCGTGCGGCAGGCGCTGCGGGCCGGCCTGCGCGGCTTCGACCGGAAGATGCGCGGCTTCGTCACCGACGAGGCGGTGCTCATCGGCGTCGAGACGCGCACCAGCGCCCCCTGCCGGCTGGTGCGCGGCGACGACCTCCGCTCCCCCGCCCTGCCGGGCGTCTACCCGTGCGGCGAGGGGGCGGGCTACGCCGGCGGCATCGTGTCGTCGGCGGTGGACGGGCTGCGCGTCGCCGAGGCGATCGCCGCCGAGCTCGGGCCGGCCTGATGCGCTACGTGGTGCGCGACGCGCAGGGGAACGAGCTCACGGTGCCGTCGCTCCGGACGCTCCACGCCCTCTACGACCAGGGGTTCCTCGGCGACGACGACCTCGTCCGGATGGAGAGCTCGGAGCGGTGGGTGCGGGCGGGGAGCATGCCGGCGCTCCACGGCGCCCGGCAGCGCCGGCGCGATCCGCGCACCGTGCTGGCCATCCTCTTCGCGGCGGTGGCGCTGGCGGCGGCGGTGGCGCTGCTCTTCGCCGCCCGCGCGCGGTAGCTCAGCGGCCGTAGTCGTCCTGGACCCGGACCACGTCCTCCACCTCGGGGGTGGAGACCTCCCAGACGTCGCAGTCGGTGACGGCGCGCATCCGGTGGATGGTGCCGGGGCGGACGCGGTAGCTCTCGCCGACCTGCATCGGGTGGTCGACCAGCCGGTCGCCCTCCTTCAGCACCAGCACCATCTGGCCGGCGGCCAGGTGGATCGTCTCGTCCTTCTTCACGTGGTACTGGAGCGACAGCTGGAAGCCGGCCTTCACGTGGAGCAGCTTGCCCACGTACTTCTCCGACTGGGCCCACCAGAGCTCGTAGCCCCAGGGCTTCTCGACCCGCTTCGGCTGCTCGAAGAGGCTCATGGCGCGCGAATCTAACCCAAGCTAGCGCCCCGCCACCACCAACCCCTTGGAGCCGGTCTTGGAGACGAATGTCTTGAGGAACTTCTCCGCCTCCGGCTTCGACCCGAAGGAGCCGACGCGGACGCGGTAGAAGCGCCCCTTGCCGGGCACGTCGGCCGTCTCGACGCGCGGCTGGTAGGCCTCGAGCTTGGCGGCCAGCTTCTCGGCCTCGGCCTGGTTGGCCGTCGCCACCACCGGCACCGCGAAGGCGCCCGCCTTGGCGGCGTGGGCGGGGGTATCGGCCTTGGGCGCGGCCGGCGCGGGATCCGGCTTG
>DASTGK010000366.1:0-4577 GCA_035719085.1 Anaeromyxobacteraceae bacterium | reverse complement strand
CGGCGCGCGCCGGGGTGGCGGCGCGGGCGCTCGCGGCGCTGCCGGCCGAGGCCGCGGTGCGTCTCCTCGCCGGCCTGTCGCGCCACGGCGACGGCGAGGCGCGCGCCGCCTTCACCGCGGTCGGCCAGGCGCTCCAGGGGCCCGACGCGGCGCTGCTCTACGAGCACCTCGCCGAGGTCTACGCTGCGGCCGCCGAGGAGGAGCTGCTCGAGGTGACGAGCCTGCTCGTCTCGCCGCCGGCCCGGCGCGCCTTCGTGGCGCCGCGCGACCGCTCCGACGCGCGCCTCGCGCACCTCACGCTCGGCCACAAGAAGACGATGGCCCGCACCCACCGCGACCCGGACCTCCTGGCCCGGCTGGCGGCCGAGGGCGACCCGCCGGTGGTGCGGGAGCTCCTGCGGAACCCGCTCCTCACCGAGCCCTTCGCGGTGCGCATCGCCTCGCGCCGGCCCATGCGCCCGGAGACGCTGCGGCTCCTCGCCGAGTCGCGGCGCTGGCGCACCCGGACGGCCGTGATGCTGGCGGTGGTGAAGAACCCCTGGACCGAGACCGGCGTGGCGCTGAAGCTCCTGCCCTTCCTGCCGGCCGGCGGGCTCGACGAGCTCACGCGCGACGGCTCGGTCCACCCGCTCCTGCGCGCCGCGGCGGAGCGGCTGCGCGACCGCCGGCGCGGCGGGTAGGCGCCCGCCGCCGCGGGAGAGGCTACGCCTTGGGCGGCTCGCCCGGGCCGACCTGGCCGGCCGGCTTCGGCGGCTCCGGCTTGCGCGGGGTGACGTCCACGGCCGGGTCCTCGTTCACCGACTTCTTGAAGTTCCGGATCGCCTTGCCGAGCCCGTCGCCCAGCGCCGGGATCTTGTTGGCGCCGAAGACGAGGAGGACGACGATGAGGACGATGATCAGCTCACCCATGCCCATGGCAGCTCGCACCTTTCACCGGGACGCAGGCCCCGTCCCGCGGCGCGGTAGCATAGTCGCGCCCCCATCGCGCGCCAAGCCATGACCTTCCCCACCGTCCCCGCCCCACGCGCCCCCGGCCGACCGCTGGTGCTCGGCCACCGCGGCGCCTCGGCCGAGGCGCCCGAGAACACGCTCGCCGCCTTCCGGCTGGCCATGGCCCAGGGGGCCGACGGCGTCGAGCTCGACGCCTGGCGCTGCGCCACCGGCGAGGTGGTGGTCATCCACGACGAGGAGACCGGGCGCACCAGCGACGGCACGCTCGCCGTGCCCGACTCGCCGCTCGCGGCGCTCCGGGCGCTCGACGCCGGCGCCTGGAAGGGCGAGCGCTACCGCGGCGAGCGGATCCCGCTCCTCGCCGAGGTGCTCGAGGCCCTGCCCGGCGCGGTGGTCAACGTGGAGCTGAAGGCGCGCCCCGGCCGGCCGGATCCGGCGCTCGCGGCCGAGGTGGCCCGCGTCGTGCGCGAGGCCCGGGCCGCCGAGCGGGTCATCGTCTCGTCCTTCGACTTCGGCCTGGTGGCCGCGCTGCGCCAGGCGGCCCCCGCGCTGGCGACGGGGCTCCTCTTCGAGGCCGGCCTCTCCTGGCGGCTGCGCGTCCCGCTCGCCGCCGCGCGGCTCGCCCCCTCGGCGCTCCACCCCGACGTGCGGCTCTGCACCGGCGCGCGGCTCTCGCGCTGGGTCGCGGCCGGACGGGCGGTGAACGTCTGGACGGTGGACGCGCCGGACGAGGTGGCGCGGCTCGCCCAGGGCGGCGCGGCGGCGCTCATCGCCAACGCCCCCGGCGCGGCGCGGCAGGCGGTGCGGCGGGCGACGGGGCGGTGAGCTCTAGAACTCGAAGCCGAACCGGAAGGAGCCGGTCAGCGACGACTTCACGTAGTGCTTCGGGTAGTCGTCCGCGCCCGGGCTCTTCGAGCCGGCGCTGCCGCCGGCGTAGTAGGTCGCCTCGGCGGCGAGCGAGACGGCGTAGCTCGTGAGCCGGACGCCGGCGGTGGTCCGGTAGAACAGGCCGCCCACGTTCGGGAAGGCGGCCGAGCCGGCGAGGACCTGCGCCGGCGTGCCCGGCGTCGCCGGCGTCGGGGAGTCGGGCGTGGCCCAGCGCAGCGCCGGCGTCGAGGCGCGGAGCAGCGTGAAGCGGGCTCCGCCGTACGGCGTGACGCTCGTCACCGCGTTCACGCCGAAGCGCTTCGAGACGAGGACGTCGAGCTCGGTGGTGCTGAGGTCGAGGTCGGCGAGGCCGAGCACCTTCTGCCAGGCGACGCGCAGCGCCACGTCGGGCAGATCGGCGAGCCCCTCGAGCGGCGCCCACTTCCCCTCGAGCTGCGCGGCGTAATAGCTCGACTGCGACAGGTAGGAGAGGCGGCCGCCGAGCTCCACCGAGAAGGGGAAGGCCTTGCGCACGTGGGCCGAGGTGAGGAAGAGCTCGTTCGGCGTCAGCGCGTGGGTGGGCCAGTAGTCGACCGGGGCGACCGCGCCGACCTTCTGGCCGACGACGCCGTGGTGCACCTGCGCGTAGCCGGTCTCGAGGTCGAAGGCGAAGCCGGAGTGGCCGGTGGTGGAGGCCGGCTGCAGGAGCGGCGAGGAGAAGGCGAGCGCCAGCTCCGAGCTGAGGAGGGCGAAGCGGGTCTTCGAGGCGGCGGCGAGCGCGTCCGCGTCGGCCTGCGACATGCCAGGGTTCGCCGCCTGCCACGCCGCCGCCGAGGGCGCGCCGAGCCGGCCGAGGTCGAGGTCGAGCGGCTCCAGGCCGCGCGCGGTGCCGGCGGTCGAGGCGATCAGGCAGACGAGGAGCGCCAGCGGGCGACGCATGCAGCCTCCGGAGTGGATTCGACGCAACCCGTCGAGGTTACTGCCCCGATTTCGGGGGTGTCAACGAAACGCGCGCGGTACTGTGCGCCCACGTCACCGGAGGTGGGAACCATGCGCCGCACGCTCGTCGCCCTCTCGCTCGTCGCCATGCCCTTCCTGCCCGGCTGCCGCTGCCCGGTGGTCGACTCGGGCCACCGCGGCATCGTCTTCAAGTCGCTCGCCGGCGGCACCTCCAAGGAGCTGCTCGGCGAGGGGATGCACGTGATGCCGATCTGGAACTCGGTCATCGCGTACGACACGCGCGTCCACGAGATGAAGGAGACGCTGCAGGTCATCTCCTCGAACGGCCTCTCGATGACGGTCGACGCCTCCATCCGCTTCCGGCCCAAGGAGGACGAGCTCTTCGAGCTGCAGACGCGCATCGGCCCGGACTACGACCAGAAGCTCATCGCGCCGGTGGTCCGCTCCGAGGCGCGCAAGGTCTTCGGCCGCTACCAGCCGGAGGAGATCTACTCGACCAAGCGCGAGGAGATCGAGGCGCAGATCTACGACGAGGTGCTGAAGGCGCTCGACGGCAAGCACGTGGTGGTGGAGGCGGTGCTGGTGCGCGACGTCGGGCTGCCGGAGGCGATCAAGACCGCCATCGCCGACAAGCTGGCCGAGGAGCAGCGCAGCCAGAAGATGCGCTTCACGCTCGACAAAGAGCGGCAGGAGGCGCTGCGCAAGCAGGTCGAGGCGGAGGGCATCGCCAAGTACCAGTCGATCGTGCGCCAGGGGCTCACCGCCGAGTACCTGCAGTGGAAGGGGATCGAGGCGACCCAGGCGCTCGCCGCGAGCCCCAACAGCAAGGTGGTCGTCGTCGGCGGCGGCAAGAGCGGGCTGCCGGTCATCCTGCAGACCGACAAGTAGCGGCCCCGCGACCGCCGGGGCGATCGCGGGGCCGGGTGCCGCGCGGCGGGCTAGAAGCGGACGCGCGGCCCGATGGTGAACCAGGAGTGGGTGCTGGTGCTCGGCAGGCTCCCCGAGGCCACCACCACGCCGTTCTGCCGGTCCTCGACGTCGGTGAAGACGCCGCTCGTCCACTCGGCGAAGAGGCCGATGGCGCCGTGGCCGCCCATCGGCAGGTCGAGGCCGGCCGACAGCTTGGCGAACTCGAAGCCGGTGTAGCTGGTGCTGAAGGTGCCGCTCGGCGTGTCGCCGCTCACGCTGGCGCCGGAGACGGCCACGCCGTAGCCGATCCAGGGGTCGAGCGGGGCGTAGGGCGCGAAGTGGTAGCGGAACCCGAGGCCGAGGCGGCCGGAGACCGCGCCTCCGCAGTGGCCCGTCACGCTCGAGCAGGTGGCGCCGCCGAAGCCGGCCTGGCTGGAGGCGGCGCCCAGGCCGGCCTCGGCGAAGACGCCGACGTAGACGTTGGGCGTGGCGCGGAGGCCCAGGTCGACGCCGAGCGCGAGCTGGTTGGAGAAGAGGTCGGCGAGGGGGACGCCCGGCTCGGCGTCGCCGCCCGGGGAGGCCAGGCCGGCGCGGAGCGCCAGCTCGACGCGCGGCTCGGAGTAGCGCGGCGCCGGCTGGGCGTAGGGGGGCGGACCATACCCGCCGTGCATGCCGTGGCGGGGCGGCGGGTACTGCTGCGGATAGTCCGGGTAGGCGGGCGCCGGGCGGCCGTCGTCGCGGCCATTCCAGGCGGGCGGCGGGGGCGGCGGGCGGCAACGCCACCTGCGGCTCGGGCGGAGCGGCCATCAGCTCGCCCCGCAGAACCTCCACGTCGGGGGGCGCCTCGACGCCGAGGCGGACGGCGCCCTTTCCGAGGGCGATCACCCGAA
>DASTGK010000365.1:0-16229 GCA_035719085.1 Anaeromyxobacteraceae bacterium | reverse complement strand
GATCCGACGCTCGACGTCTCGGGGGGCGACGCGGCCCAGAAGCTCTGCGTGCTGGCGCAGCTCGCCTTCGGCGCGCGGGTCAAGCCGGCCGAGGTGCTGACCGAGGGGATCATGCGCCTCTCGCCGGACGACTTCCGCTGGGGGCGCGAGTTCGGCTACGCCCTGAAGCTCATCGCGGTGGCGCGCCGCTGCGGCCCGCCGGAGAGCGACCCGCGCGGCCCGGACCAGATCGAGGCTCGGGTCCACCCGGCCTTCATCCCGGAGAACTCGATGCTGGCGCGGGTGCGCGGCGCCATGAACGCGGTGGTGCTCCGCTCCGAGGCGCTCGGCCCGTCGATGCTCTACGGCCAGGGGGCCGGCGCCATGCCCACCGGCTCGGCGGTGGTCTCGGACATCATCGACCTGACCCGGAACATCCTGGCGGGCAGCCCGGGGCGCGTGCCCTTGCCGCCCGAGAAGCCGCTCGTGACCCTGCGGCCGCACGACGCCATCCAGTGCGCCTACTACCTCCACTTCTCGGTGAAGGACGAGCCGGGCGTGCTGGCCCGCATCGCCGCGACGCTGGCGGCGCGCGGCATCTCGGTGGCGGCCGTGCAGCAGCGCGAGCAGGTCGATCCGGCGGCGCCGGTGCCGCTCGTCTTCGTCACCCACCAGGCGCGCGAGGCGGACGTGCGGGCGGCCATCGCCGAGATCGACGCCCAGCCCTCCACGGTCGAGCCGGCCCGGCTCATCCGCATCGAGACGGTCTAGTGCCCCAACCCAGGCCGCCTGCCGCAGCGAGAGCATCGTCGCTCGCAGCAGGCATCTCGCCTGGGGCGGGGCACTAAGGGAGCGGCCATGGAGACGGCGCGCCTCCGGGTCATCTACGGCGACACGGACCAGATGGGCGTCGTCTACTACGCCAACTACCTGCGCTACTTCGAGGCCGGGCGGACCGAGTTCATCCGGGCGAAGGGGATGACCTACCGCGACTTCGAGGAGACCTACCGGCTGCGGCTGCCGGTGGCCGAGGCGAGCGTCAGCTACAAGGCGCCGGCCCGCTACGACGACCTGGTCGACGTCGAGGTGTCGCTCACCGAGGTGCGCCGCGCCTCCGCGCGCTTCGACTACCGGGTCGTGCGCGACGGCGAGCTCCTCGCCACCGGCCACACCCTCCACGCCTGCGTCGACCTCGAGGGGCGGATGGAGCGGATGCCTCAGGCGCTGCTCGAGCGGCTCACCGCCGGCGAGGCCTGGCGCGCGACGCGCCAGCGGTCCCGGTAGCGGCGGCGCGGCAGCGCCTGGGTGGGCGGCCGCGGAGGACGCTTGCCGGCGGGGCGCCCACCGGCTAGGTCTGGAGCCGGCTTCGGGAGGAGCGACCATGGCGGCGGTGTCCCAGGAGATCGTGATCGCGGTGCCGGTGGAGCGGCTCTTCGACGTCATCGTCGACTACGCCCGCTACCCGGAGTTCGTGCCGGGCATCAAGGGCTGCCGGGTGCTGCCCGGGGCCAGGGAGCGGGACGTCGAGTACGAGCTCGACCTCGGCATCAAGCGGGTGAAGTACGTGCTGCGCCACGTCGAGCTGCGGCCCCAGCGCGTCACCTGGTCGCTCGTCTCGGGCGACCTGATGAAGGTCTCGAACGGCTCCTGGGAGCTCTCGCCGAGCGGGGCCGGGACGCTCGCCCGCTACGCGGTCGACATCCAGATCTCGAAGCCGCCGCTCATCCCGCAGGGGGTGATCGATCGGGTGACCGACGAGCTCACCCGGGTGCAGCTGCCCCGGACCTTGGAGGCATTCAAGGCGCGGGCGGAGCGAGGGTAGAGTGGTCGACACCGGCACGGGGCGACGCCCGGCTGCCACGCCCCGAGGCAGGTGTGATGTCGAAGGAGGCGTCGGTATCGCACCTTGACCCACACCCGGATGGGTGTTAACTGGATCGAAAACCCGTGTACCGAGACTGAACCCACGGGAGCGCGACACGGCAGGGCCGCGTCGCGCGTCGTAACGATGGATGGAGGAGCGGTCGGACCGGAGCAGGGCTCCAGGGAACGCGGGTTGCACTCCTGGACGATCGGCGAGGCTCGGAGAGAACCAGATGCTGGACGCCTACGTCATCGAGGAGATCAAGCGGCGCGAGCGGCAGCGCGAGCGCGACGACCGGCCCGTCGTCCAGATCCCCGTCCCCGCCCCGCCGCCCCCGCCGGACCGCCCCGACGACGACCCGGGCGACGACGGCGGCAGCCGCGGCGTCATCATCATCGACTACAACTAGCTATTTTACGGTCCGTCCGGCCAGCCTCCGCCGGCCGCGGCAGACCGCGCGCCGCGGGCGAATCCGGTTGACGGCGCTCGGGTCGGTCTGTCTGATCCCGCCGCGTCCGTGCCCAGTCCCACCACTTCCCAACGCAGCAGCACCGCCGGTGCGGCCCGCCCGGCCTGGAGAGCGCGATGACCGAGATCATCAACGTGACCGCCCGGGAGATCCTCGACTCCCGCGGCAACCCGACCGTGGAGGTGGAGGTGGCGGTGGCCACCGGCGACGTCGGCCGCGCCGCGGTGCCGAGCGGCGCCTCCACCGGCGAGCACGAGGCGCTCGAGCTGCGCGACGGCGACAAGGCGCGCTACCTGGGCAAGGGCGTCCGCAAGGCGGTGGCCAACGTGGTCAACGCCATCGGCCCGGCGGTCGTCGGCATGGACGCCTCCGACCAGGCGCGGCTCGACGCGCGCATGGTGGAGCTCGACGCCACCAAGACCAAGTCGAAGCTGGGCGCCAACGCCATCCTGGGCGTCTCCAGGGCGGCGGCCAAGGCGGCGGCCGCGGCCCACGGGCTGCCGCTCTACCGGTACGTCGGCGGCGCCAACGCCCGCACGCTGCCGGTGCCGCTCATGAACATCCTCAACGGCGGCGCCCACGCCGACTCCAACGTCGACATCCAGGAGTTCATGGTGGTGCCGCTCGGCGCCCCGACCTTCGCCGAGGCGCTGCGCTACGGCGCCGAGATCTTCCACGCCCTCAAGAAGGTGCTGAAGGGGAAGGGCGCCTCCACCGGCGTCGGCGACGAGGGCGGCTACGCCCCGAGCCTCGCCTCCAACGAGGAGGCGCTGGCCGTCATCATGGAGGCCATCAAGCAGACCGGCCTGAAGCCGGGCAAGCAGGTGGCGCTGGCGCTCGACTGCGCCTCCTCCGAGTTCTACGACAAGAAGAGCGGCAACTACGTGCTCAAGGGCGAGGGCAAGACCTTCAGCCCCAAGGCGCTCGTGGAGTGGTACGCCTCGCTGGTGAAGAAGTACCCGATCGTCTCGATCGAGGACGGCTTCGCCGAGGACGACTGGAAGGGCTGGAAGCTCGTCACCGAGGCGCTGGGCGGCACGATCCAGCTCGTGGGCGACGACCTCTTCGTCACCAACGTGGAGCGGCTCGGCAAGGGGATCGAGGACGGCGTCGCCAACTCGATCCTGGTGAAGGTGAACCAGATCGGCTCGCTCACCGAGACGCTCGAGGCGGTCCGCATGGCCCACCGCGCCGGCTACACCAGCGTCATGAGCCACCGCTCCGGCGAGACCGAGGACACCACCATCGCCGACCTGGCGGTGGCCTGCGACTCCGGCCAGATCAAGACCGGCTCCGCCTCGCGCACCGACCGGATCGCCAAGTACAACCAGCTGCTGCGCATCGAGGAGGAGCTCGGCTCGCAGGCGCGGTACGCCGGGCGCGACGCGTTCGCCGCGCTGCGTTGATCCTGCTCGGGCCGGGGGCGGCAAGCCCCCGGCCGGCAAAGCGAAAGTTCCGGGGCGCCCGCTTGACGTCGTCGGCGGGCGCCCGCTAGGTTCAGCGTCCCCGAGGGTGGGTGGAGGTGTGGATACATGCGGTCGGATTGGGTCGCGAAGCGTCGCGGGAAGGCCAACGTGACGCAGCTTCACCTGGCGCGGCAGGGGCAGATCACCGAGGAGATCGCCTTCGTCGCCGCCCGTGAGCGGCTCTCGCCGGAGCTGGTGCGGGACGAGGTGGCGCGAGGCCGGCTGGTCATCCCGGCCAACGTGAACCACCCCGAGCTCGAGCCGCTCGGCATCGGCGTCGCCGCCACCTGCAAGATCAACGCGAACATCGGCAACTCGGCCGTCACCTCCGACGCCAAGCACGAGCTGGAGAAGCTCGCGCTCTGCCTGAAGCACGGCGCCGACACGGTGATGGACCTCTCGACCGGCGGGAACATCCCCGGCATCCGCGAGGCGATCATCCGGGCCAGCCCGATCCCGGTCGGCACCGTCCCGATCTACGAGTGCCTCACCCACGTGAAGGACGCCGCCGACCTCACGCCCAAGATCCTGCTCGAGGTGATCGAGGCCCAGGCGCAGCAGGGCGTCGACTACATGACCATCCACGCCGGCCTGCTGCGGGACTTCATCCCGCTGGCGGCCCGCCGCACCACCGGCATCGTGTCGCGCGGCGGCGCCCTCATGGCGCAGTGGATGCTGACCAACAAGGCGGAGAACCCGCTCTACACGCACTTCGACGAGATCTGCGAGATCTTCAAGAAGTACGACGTCACCTTCAGCCTGGGCGACGGCCTGCGGCCGGGCTGCCTGGCCGACGCCTCCGACGGCGCGCAGTTCGCCGAGCTCGGCGTGCTCGGCGAGCTGACCAGGCGCGCCTGGGCCCACGACGTCCAGGTGATGGTCGAGGGGCCGGGCCACGTGCCGCTCGACCAGATCCCGATGAACATGGAGAAGGAGCGGGAGCTCTGCCACGAGGCCCCGTTCTACGTGCTCGGGCCGCTCGTCACCGACATCGCCCCCGGCTACGATCACATCACCTCGGCCATCGGCGCCGCGGTGGCGGCGCAGCACGGCGCGGCCATGCTCTGCTACGTGACGCCCAAGGAGCACCTCGGCCTGCCCGACCTGGAGGACGTGCGCCAGGGGATCATCGCCTACAAGATCGCGGCCCACGCCGCCGACGTGGCCCGCCACCGGCCCGGCGCGCGCGACCGCGACGACGCGCTCTCCCGCGCCCGCTACGCCTTCGACTGGAACAAGCAGTTCGAGCTCTCGCTCGACCCGGAGCGCGCCCGCTCCATGCACGACGAGACGCTGCCGGCCGACCACTTCAAGACGGCCGAGTTCTGCTCGATGTGCGGCCCGAAGTTCTGCTCGATGCGCATCCACACGCACCTCGAGGAGCTGGCGCGCAAGGCGGAGCCCGAGAAGGCGCCCGCCGGACCGGCGGTCATCGAGCGGTAGTCGCTTCCGAGTGTTTTCCTCCCTCTCCCCCCTCGGGGGAGAGGGGCCGTGGTGAGGGGGCGGCTTCGTGCGGCGCCCGTTCTGGGCCACGCGGCCTGGCGCGCGGCGCGTGGTCCTGACGTTACCCGGCCGCCGGGGGCGGCGTGGTCCCCCCCGGCAGTCCTCCCGCGCGGGCGGACCCGCTCCGCTCGAGCGTCGGTGAGCGGGTGTCGCCGATCCCCCGCGAGCGGCAGGAGCACGCGCGCCCTTCACGTCGGAGCGGCGCTGGGACCCGCGCAGGTGGGGCCTATCCCCGCGGTCCGGTCTGGCGGGGGCCCCACCACGACCGCCCTGGTGGCGGCCGCTCTGTTGCCTGCGCCGCGCTTCTTCGATTTCCAAGCCCTCCAGGCGGGGATGTGGCTCTCGATGAACCGCATGGCGGGGCCCCCGGGCACTGGTAAGCCCTGTGCTACGCTCCGTCACAGGCGGCTTGGCCGAACTGCTCGGCATCGAGAACCGGATCACCTCTGGTACAGCGGATGAGGCGCATGAGGACACGGTTGGCAAGTCTCGCCACTTCGCTGGTGTTGGTGACGGCGCCCGCAGGCGCCTGGGCCAGCAGTGCCGCGGGGCTGATGATCGAAGTCGGCAAGTTCAGGCTGGAGGTCAGGTACAGCGTCGCGCTCGACTACGCCGACGGGGCTGACCGCCCGATCAAGGATCCACGGCAGGCGCTCTTCGCCCTGGCGTCCTTGATTCAGGCGAACCAGCAGGACTTCGCCCAGATCGCCCACACCATCACGTTCGAGCTCGGCAAGGGTGCCGATGCCGAGACCATGCTCCTCGCCGAGGAGGATCTCTACGTCGCGTTGCCCGCGCGAACCTACGTGAGGCTCCAGGACCGCCCAGTCTCCCCGGACGTCGTGAAGGAGATCGTGGCCATCCTGTGCGGTAGGTACGCCGGGGCGTGTCGGGTGCCGCCGGCCAAGCACGTCGACCTGTTCCCATGTGGGAACGGGTCCTGCCCCGGCCAGATCCGGTTTGGCTCGTTCCCGTCCACTTCGGTGAACGAGCGCTTCGGCCTGCTGCCACCCGCGAGGAACGGTGTCCACGCCCTTCGCGTCACTGCGGACGACATCGGACGTCACTTCGCGAAGCTCGACTGAAGCGGGCGGAAGCCGCGTCGAAGCTCGCCACTCGACCGTTCGTCACACGAACACGAAGGCAGGGGTTACGGCGGCCGCGCGGAGGGAACCGCTGGTGTAGAGCGCGGCGCAACTCCAGAGCGGCCGCCACCCAGGGCGATCGTGGTGGGGCCCCCGCCAGACCGGACCGCGGGGTACGGCACCGCTCGCGCGGACCGCAGCGCCGCTCCGACGGAACCGGGCGCGAGGACGGCGGCCGCTCGCGCGGGATCGGCGACACCCGCGAGGTGACGTGAGGGCGGAGCCGGTCCGCCCGCGCGGGAGGACTGCCGGGGGGGACCACGGCGCCCCCGTGGCGGCCGCGACTTGCCAGGACCACGCGCCGCGCGACCAGGAAGTCGACGGCCAGACGGCCATCACCGAGTACGAACTGCAGGAGGGCGCTGGGCTACCTCACCACTCGTCTTCGTTCTCCGGCGACGCCTTACCCAGCAAACTCCGCATCCACTTCACGATTCCGCCGACGAGCAGTAGTCCGAGCGCGACGCCGAGCGCTGGACCGATGATGACCACCAAGAAGAGGACGAGGCTGAAGGATTGCTCGCTCTGGAGGGGACCGGACGCAAGCAGGACGGCGGCGAGCCACGCTGCCGCGATGCCGGTCACGATCTTGATCCTGCGCGGCACCGCCATCGCATCAGGATAGCGTGGGGCCATCGGCCCGACGAGCCCTGCCGCCCGCACAGAACCCACCGGCACAGAAGGGGAAAAGTACGCCGTCCGCCCCTTGAGGGAGCGCCAGGGCGCCGCGGCGTCCCGATTAGGATCTCCCTGCATGGCACCGCGGGTGACCGTCTACGAGGTCGGGCCGCGCGACGGGCTGCAGAACGAGGCGGCCCGCGTCCCGACCGACGACAAGCTGGCGCTCATCCGGGCGCTGGCCGGGGCCGGCCTGCCGCGCGTCGAGGCGACGAGCTTCGTCTCGCCCGCCTGGATCCCGCAGCTGGCCGACGCCGCCGAGGTGACCGCCGCGCTGCCGAAGGTCGGCGCCACGCGCTACGTGGTGCTGGTGCCGAACGGCAAGGGGCTGGAGCGGCTGCTCGCGGCGCTGGAGCGGGCCGGGCCGGGGCGCCCCGAGGTGGCGGCCGCCGTCTTCGTCTCGGCCTCCGAGACGCACAACCGGCGCAACGTCAACAAGAGCATCGACGAGACCTTCGCCGCCTTCGAGGAGGTGGTGCCGCCGGCGCTGGCGCGCGGCCTGCCGGTGCGCGGCTACGTCTCGACGGTGCTCGGCTGCCCGTACGAGGGGAAGGTCGACCCGGGCCGGGCGGCGGCGGTGGCGGAGCGGCTCCTCGCGCTCGGCTGCGCCGAGGTGTCGCTCGGCGACACCATCGGCGTCGGGACGCCGGCCGACGTGCGGCGGCTGCTGCGCCGGCTCCTCCCGGCGGTCCCGTCGGAGAAGCTGGCGCTCCACCTCCACGACACCCGCGGCACGGCGCTCGCGAACGTGCTGGCCGGGCTGGAGGAGGGGATCACCACCTTCGACGCGGCGGTGGGCGGCCTGGGCGGCTGCCCCTACGCGCCCGGCGCCTCGGGCAACCTGGCCACCGAGGACCTCGTCTACCTGCTCCACGGCATGGGCTACGAGACCGGCGTCGACTTCGCCAGGCTGGTGGCGGCCGGCGCGCTGGCGCAGCGGCTCACCGGCCGCAAGCTCCCGGGCAAGGCGCTGCAGGCGGCGCTGGCAGCGCTGGCGGCGCGGGGGGAGGGCTGACATGGAGTGGCTCGTCGAGCGGCGGGGCGCGGCGGAGCGCTGGACCATCCAGGGCGAGGCGCGGCGCAACTCGCTCACCATGGCGATGCTGGCCGAGCTCTCCGCGCAGCTGGCGCGCGCCGCCGCCGACCGCTCGCTGCGGGTGGTGATCCTCACCGGCGCCGGCGACCGGGCCTTCTGCGCCGGGGCCGATCTCAAGGAGCGCGCCCGCATGGGCGACGCCGACGTGGCCACCTTCCACCGCGCGCTGCGCGGCGCGCTCGGCGCCATCGAGGCGCTGCCGCAGCCGGTGGTGGCGGCCCTGAACGGCGCGGCGCTCGGCGGCGGCCTGGAGCTGGCGCTCGCCTGCGACCTGCGGATCGCGGCCGAGGGGGCGGAGCTGGGGCTGCCGGAGGTGGGGCTCGGGATCATCCCGGGCGGCGGCGGCACGCAGCGGCTGCCGCGGCTCGTCGGCGTGGCGCGCGCCAAAGAGCTTATCCTGACCGGCCGGCGGCTCTCGGCCTCCGACGCGCTGGCGGCCGGGCTCCTGTCGCAGGTGGTGCCGCCGTCGCGGCTGGGCGAGGCGGCCTTCGAGCTGGCGGCGCAGCTGGCGCGCCAGGCCCCGGTGTCGCTGCGCCAGGCCAAGCGGGCCATCGACCAGGGGCTCCACCTGCCGCTCGAGGAGGCGCTCGACCTGGAGAACCGGCTCTACCAGGCCTGCCTGCCGACGAAGGATCGGCAGGAGGCGCTCAGGGCCTTCGCCGAGAAGCGGGCGCCGAGCTTCACGGGGGAGTGACGGGCGCCCGCGGGCGCCGGGAGGCGGCATGGATCGGGACGAGCAGCTGCGGGCGGAGCTGGCGCGGGTGGCCCGCGGCGGCGCCGAGAAGTACCACCAGAAGAACCGCGAGCAGGGGAAGCTCTTCGCCCGCGAGCGGCTGGCGCTCCTCCTCGACCCGGGCTCGTTCGTCGAGGACGCGGCGCTCGCCAACGCGCTCGACCCGGAGCTGCCGGCCGACGGCGTGGTCACCGGCCTCGGCACCGTCGGCGGGCGGCCGGTGGCCGTCATGGCCAACGACTCGACGGTCAAGGCCGGGAGCTGGGGCGCCCGGACCGTCGAGAAGATCCTGCGCATCCAGGAGACGGCCCTCTCGCTGCGGGTGCCGCTCTTCTACCTGGTCGACTCCGCCGGGGCGCGCATCACCGATCAGGTGGAGATGTTCCCGGGCCGGCGCGGCGCCGGGCGCATCTTCCACAACGAGGTCCACCTCTCCGGCCTGGTGCCGCAGATCTGCCTGCTCTTCGGCCCGTCGGCGGCCGGCGGCGCCTACATCCCGGCCTTCTGCGACGTGGTCATCATGGTGGAGGGGAACGCCTCCATGTACCTCGGCTCGCCGCGCATGGCCGAGATGGTCATCGGCGAGAAGGTGTCGCTCGAGGAGCTGGGCGGCGCGCGGATGCACTGCAGCGTCTCCGGCTGCGGCGACTTCCTGGTGAAGACCGAGGAAGAGGCGCTCGACCTGGCGCGCCGCTGGTTCGCCTGCCTGCCCGGCAACCACCGCGAGCTGCCGCCGGAGGCGCCGCCGCGGCCGCCGCGCCCCGGCGCTCGCCCCCTCGAGGCGATCGTCCCGGCCGACCAGAACAAGCCCTTCGACGTGCAGGAGCTGATCGACGCCGTCGTCGACGAGGGCTCGTTCCTGGAGGTGAAGCGGCTCTGGGCGGGCGAGGTGGTCACCGGGCTCGCCCGCGTCGAGGGGCGGGTGGTGGGCATCGTCGCCAACCAGCCGCGGGTGAAGGGGGGCGTCCTCTTCGTCGACTCGGCCGACAAGGCGGCCCGCTTCATCTGGCTCTGCGACGCCTTCAACGTGCCGCTCCTCTACCTGGCCGACGTGCCCGGCTTCATGATCGGCACCAAGGTGGAGCGGGCCGGCATCATCCGCTCGGGCGCCAAGATGATCAGCGCCGTCTCCGAGGCCACGGTGCCGCGCATCTGCGTGGTGGTGCGCAAGGCCTACGGGGCCGGCCTCTACGCCATGGACGGCCCGGGCTTCGCCCCGTCGGCCACCCTGGCCCTGCCGCAGGCGATGATCGCGGTGATGGGGCCGGAGGCGGCGGTCAACGCCGTCTACTACAACAAGATCCAGGAGCGGCCGGAGGCCGAGCGGGCCGCCTACGTGGCGGCGCTGCGCGAGGAGTACCGGCAGGACATCGACCTCCTGAAGCTCGCGAGCGAGCTGGTGGTCGACGCCGTGGTGCCGGGGGCCGAGCTGCGCGGCGAGCTCTCGCGCCGGTTCAAGCTCTACGCCGCCGGCTATGAGCCGCCGCGTGAGCGGAAGCGCGCCGTCCTGCCGGTCTAGCCGCGTCGACGCGAGGAGCGAGCCATGGACTTCGAGCTGCCCGAGGACCTGCAGGTCATCCAGAGGACGGTGCGCGAGCTGTGCGAGCGCGAGGTGGTGCCGAACGCCCGGGCCTGGGACGAGGCCGGCACCTTCCCGCACGCGGTGGTGCGCCAGCTCGGCGAGCTGGGGCTCATGGGGATCGCCGTCCCGGAGGCCTACGGCGGCGCCGGCCTCGGCGCCCTCGCCACGGCGGTGGTGGTGGAGGAGGTGGCCCGCCACGACGGCGCCCTGGCGCTCACCGTGGCGAGCCACAACGGGCTCGGCCAGGGCCACCTGCTCCGCTTCGGCACCGAGGCGCAGAAGCAGCGCTGGCTCCCGCCCCTGGCGCGGGGCGAGAAGCTGGCCGCCTGGGCGCTCACCGAGCCGGGCAGCGGCTCCGACGCCGCCGCGCTCGCCACCACCGCGGTGCGGCGCGGCGACCGCTGGGTGCTGAGCGGCACCAAGACCTTCATCACCCAGGGGACGGTGGGCGACACCTTCGTGGTGCTGGCCCTCACCGACCCGCCGAAGCGCCAGCACGGCATCACCGCCTTCGTGCTGGAGAAGGGGATGAAGGGGTTCACGCAGCGCCCCATCCACGACAAGCTCGGCATGCGGGCCTCCGACACCGCCGAGCTCCACCTCGACGACGTGGAGGTGCCCGACGAGCACCGGATCGGCGAGGCGGGGCAGGGGTTCGTCAACACGCTGCAGATCCTCGATCGCGGCCGGATCACCATCGGGGCGCTCGCGGTCGGGCTTCACCGCGGCGCGCTCGAGGAGTCGCGCCGCTACGCCAAGGAGCGGCGCACCTTCGGCAAGCCCATCGCCGAGCACCAGGCCATCGCCTTCATGCTGGCCGACATGGCGACCGAGCTGGCGGCGGCGCGGCTGCTCGTCCACCGGGCCGCCACGCTGTGCGACGCCGGCCAGCCGTTCTCGCGCGAGGCCTCCATGGGCAAGCTCTTCGCCTCCGAGGCGGCCATGCGGGCCACGAGCAAGGCGGTGCAGATCCACGGCGGCTACGGCTACACGCGCGACTTCCCGGTGGAGCGCTACTTCCGCGACGCCAAGCTCTGCGAGATCGGGGAGGGGACGAGCGAGGTGCAGCGGATGGTGGTGGCGCGGGCGGTCTTGCGCTGACGGCGCGGCCGCGCTCCCGGTGAGACCCGGGCTCGTTGGGTCGGCGTTGAATCGCTCCACGGAGAGTGGTATCGGGATCTTCGACTCGCGGTGCGATCGGCGCCGGGTGGATGCCGGGTCCAGGGGGGCGCATGACCAGAATCGGGTGGCTGCTGGCCGCCGCGCTCGCGCTGAGGGCGATGCCGGCGCGAGGGGCGGGGGGCGACGAGGGAGCGGTTGGCGGCGGTGCCGCACCAGCGGCGGCGGCGCCTGCCGTCGAGGCTGCCGCCCGGCCGCAGTGGCTGCTCTACCTGCGCGACGGCCGCGTGCTGCGCGGCGAGGTGGTGGACCGCGGGGCCGACTCGCTGACCCTCATCGTGACCAAGACGGGCGAGCGGCTCGTCCTGGTCGATACGCTCGTCCGCCGCGTCGACGGCCCGCCGCTGCCGCCGCGCTGCCAGCCCGGCGACGGGCGCCTGCTCGTGGCGGTCATGAAGGACGGCCGGTCCGTGACCGGCCGGCTCACCCGGCGCTGCGAGGGGGCGTTCACGCTGGAGGACGAGGCGGCGCACCCCGTCGAGCTGCGCGAGGACGACGTCCGGTCGCTCGGCGCCCCCGGCGGCGAGCCGTCGGCGGGGCTACCTCCGGCGCCCGAGCCGCCTAGCGCGCCCTGGCGGGCCGACGTGGCCCGCGGCCGCATGCTCGCCTCCCCAACGGGGCTCGCGCCGGCGGCCGGTGAGCTCGTCCTGTCGACGGCGCAGGCGCAGGTGGCGCTCGAGGCCGGGGTGCTGCCGTGGCTCAGCCTCTCCGCGGCGACGACGCCGCAGCTCGCCTACGCCCGGGCCCTGGGAGACAACGCCACCGTCTCGGCGGCCGCCGGGGGCTCCTGGCGCTGGCTCCACGGCCGCGCCGGCGTGCGGGGCGACTTCGGCGCCGGAGGATTCTCGGCCGCCTACGTGTACGGCACGGTCACGGCCGGCGGGCCGGACCGGAACCTGACCGTCTACGCCGGGCCGCCGCTGCCCGGAGCGGCCCTCGCCGGGACCTTCCGCGACCGGATCCTGGCCGTCGGGGGCGCCTGGCGGCTGGCCTCCTGGGCGTCGGCGGCCACCGAGCACTGGGTGGCGCTCGACGGCGGCCGCGACACCGCCCACGCGCTGGCCTTCCGCTTCATGGCCGAGCCCATCGCCTTCGAGGTGGGCGGCATCGGCGTCACGGGCGCGGGGCGCTGGCTCCCGTGGCTCGGCGTGAGCTGGCGCCTCCGGAGGGGCGAATGAACCGAGCGTTCCGAAGCGGCCTCGTTCTCCTCCTGCTGACGGCGGGCTGTACGCTCGCCGATCGGCGCGGCGACCTGGAGATCCTCCCCGGCGGCCCGCTGCGCGCCAGCCGCACGCTCTCCTTCGAGATAGGAGCCCGCTCGTCGGCGCCGCAGGTCATCGTGTCGATCGACGGGCGCGACCGCGGCCCGTACGACACCAACGAGCGGCTGGACCTCGACGTCTCGGGCCTGGCCGAGGGCGTCCACACCATCCGGGCGCGGCTCGCGACCGGCGGGAAGGACAGCCCGGAGCGGACCTTCGAGATCGACCGGACGGCGCCGACGGTGACGCTTGACCCGCCGCCGGGCGTGGTCGCGGCCCCGGATCCCCTCGTCGTGACGCTCTCGTTCTCGAAGCCGATCGACGTCGCGGCGCTCCAGACGTCGCTCACGCTTCCGGTCGGCGGTGTGGCGCTGCCCACCACCGTGAACGTCGCCGCCGATGGTCTCTCGGCCACGGTGCGGCTCGACGTCCCGCTCCGGTTCGTGTCGGCGGCCCAGCTCGAGCTCGCGACGGCGGACCTCTTCGGCAACGCCGCGGTCCCGTTCTCGCGCCCGATCGCCTGGAGCGCGCCACCCACCCCGTTCGACGTACCGTCTGGGCTGGTTGCGAATCAGTCCGCGGCGATCCCCGTCTCGCTCGACCCCGCGTGGACCGGGGCCACCGGCCCGCTCACCGTGCTCCTGTGCGCCAGCAACCCGAGCCTCTCCGGCCCCAGCGGTTGCCTGGAGGTCCCGCTCGCGTCGGCGCCCGGCGTCGTCACCTTCGACACATCGGCCATGCGGGATGGAAGCTACGTCGTGCTCGTACGGTCGCCGACGCTCCAGCAGTCGCCGGCACGGCAACTGACCGTCCACCATCCAGCCCTCTGGGTGGACCTGATCCCCGAGAAGAGCCTCGTGAACGGCCCGGTGCGCATCGCGGTGCAGCTCGTCGGGGACCTTCCGGATTCCCTCGATCTCCTGGCGAACGGCACCGCCATCGGGACGCTGGCGCCGCCGCCGGGAGTTGGCCAGCTCAAGACCACGTTCACGTGGAGCGCCGCCGTGCCGGATGGCACCTATGCGTTCGGCGTGGCGGCGCCAGCTGGATGGACCGTCCAGGCCAGGCAGGTGGGCTCCGTGACCATCGACCGGACGCCGCCGACGTTCCAGCTCAGGTCGGCTGGCACCCTCGACTCGTCCTTCCCGGTGGTTCAGATCGCCGCCAGCGAGGACGTCACGGGGACGGCTGCGCTGCGCCTCGACGGCACTCCGATCTCGACCGCCGCGCCGACCGGCACACGGGACTTCTCCTTCGTCCTCCCCACGGGGCCGTCGACGAGCGATGGCATACTCACGTTCGACCTGTCCGCGGTGATGGACGCGGCCGGCAACGTGGGCGCCCTGGCCGCCTCGGTCCGCTACCCCGTCTGGCTCGGACTCTTCGGAGAGGGGCCGCTCCTGGTGGCCGGTTCGCCGATCGTCGCGAAGGAGGCGGTCACGGTCCGCCTCGCGGGTTCCTTGAGCGGCTCCGCCGGCGTGGGATGGATCGACTCTGCTGGCGCCCTCCACTGGAGCACGTTCGGGGACACGGTCATCAGCACGGCTGGCGCGGTCGCTGCCGGCCTCTCCGCTGCCGCCGGAAACGACAGCGCCTGGGTCACCGCCGGTCCGACTCTCGGCTGGAGCGAGACCGCGGCGGGCGGCGGCGCGTCGGTCCGCCTCTGGTACGTGGCACCAGCCGGGTCGGCCACCGCCGCGCCTGGCGCGACCCTGCCTCGGTTCGGAGCGCTCGGAGAGGCGATCGCCACCTGGACCGAGCCGGACGGCGCAGGGGGGCGAACGGTTCAGTTCCTCAGGTCCTACCTGCCGGCCGTGCCCCCCTTCGCCCCCGCCTCCGGCCTCCCGACCGATGCGGTCACCGACTTCGCGACCGGCGCGACCTACCGGGCCCTCGCCTGGATCGACGGGAGCGGGGCGGTCCCGCAGCTGGCCCTCTCGAACGCCGCCGTGTCCACGACGGGGACTCTGGGCCCGTGGCTCACCGTCGCCGCCAGCCTCAACGTCGATCCCGCGAAGCCGGCCTCGGAGCCCGCCCTCTCCGGCTCGACGCTGGCGTGGGTCGAGGGCGGCCTCGTCCGCTCGGCCCGCATCGACGCGGCCGGCACCGGCGTCGTCCACGACGACCCGCCCAGCGCCGGGCCGTGCCGCTGGCCGCGCTTCCTCCCCTGGCACCCGGCCTCCGACGCGCCGGTGCTGGTCTTCGTCGAGGGGGGCGCCGCCGGGGACGTGATCGCCGCCCGCCGCTGGATCTCGGGCACGGGCTGGACCTCGCTCCCCGCGGTCAACGCCGGCGTGGCCGGACCGGTCCGGTCGCTCGCCGTGGCGGGCTCGGTGGTCACCTGGACCGACGACCTCGGCCACGTCTACGCGCGCCGCCTCAACCGCTAGACGATCCGGGCTCGACCGCTGGACGATCCCGGGAGGTTTTGAGGTAGGCTCTCGCCCCCGCGGGGGCCGCGAGTCCATGGGCGAAGGCGAACACACCATCATCGGGAAGATCCCGCGGGAGCGGCTGAACCAGATTGCCTCCCGCAAGCTCTCGACGCTCGGCGTGCCGGTCAGGCTGGCCGCCGACCGCGAGACGCTGGAGGGGGAGCTGGGGCTCGGCGGGCGGGTGGTCCACCCGGCCACCGGGCAGCCGGTGGCGCGGGCCCGCTTCGTCGTGGCCGGCCACGACCGGCTCCGCTTCCTCGACGCCCCGCTCGCCGCCCTCGGCCCCGTCGACTTCTACGCCCACGACCGGCTGGCGACGCTGGAGCAGGCGCTGGCCGAGGCGCTCGGCGCCCTGCAGGGGCGGCTGCAGGAGGTGGCCATCCGGCTGCGCGCCCTGCGGCTCGAGGCGATGCTCGACGCCGAGCGGCTCATGGTGCGCGCCGTGGTGAAGACGCCGAGCCACGCCTTCGAGGTGCTGGGCGGGGCCGACGGCGTGCGCGTCTCGCGCGTCGCCCCGGTGGGCGGCCGGCCCTGGGAGGTCTCGGCCGCCTTCGAGCCGCTGGAGCTCGCCCGCTTCGAGCGGACGGGCGACCTGGAGGGCTGGCTCGTCGAGGCGCTGCCGCGGATGGAGGCGCAGCCCGCCGCCCCGCCTCAGCCGTCCCCCCGGCCGAGCGCCCTCGAGGCGACGCCGCCGCCGCGCAACGCGCTCACGCTCCAGTCGCTGGCCCAGGTCTTCGGCGCCGACGCCATGCTGCCGCCCAACGCCATGGTGGAGCTGGTGCAGGAGTTCCAGCACGGCGGCACCCGCTACCGCTTCGTCGCCTCGCGCGAGATGGGC
>DASTGK010000364.1:0-2341 GCA_035719085.1 Anaeromyxobacteraceae bacterium | reverse complement strand
GGTGGCCGACCCGCTGGCGGCGCTCGAGGTGCCCGCGGTCGAGGCGCCGCCCGCCCCGCCGGCCGCCGCCCCGCGCGCCCCGCGCGCCGTCCTCGTCGAGGTGGAGATCGGCGGCCCGGTGCCGGCGGTGCGCGGCTTCCTGGTGGTGAAGAAGCTCTCGGCCCTCGGCGCGGTGACCCGCACCGCGCCCACCGTCGACGAGCTGCGCGCCGGCCGCATCCCGGGCAAGAAGCTCTCGGTCCAGCTCGACACCGCCGAGCCGCTCGACCGGCTGGAGAGGGCCCTCTCGCAGATCAGCGACCTCGGCGCGCTCGCCATCCGCGAGGTGGACGAGCCGGCCGAGCCGCCGGCCGCCCCCGCCCCGGCGCCGCGCGAGGCGGCCGCCCCGGCCGAGCCGGCCCGGAGCGTCCGCGTCCGCACCGAGATCCTGGACGGCTTCGTCGACGCGGTCGGCGAGCTGCTCCTCGCCACGGCCCGCATCCGCGAGCTGGGGCGCGCCCTGCCCGAGCCGCACCGGCCGCCGCTCGACGAGGGCGTCGACCGGCTCCACGCCATCGTCAAGGACCTGCACGACAAGGTGATGGCGGTGCGGATGACGCCGCTGGCGCTCGTCACCGAGCGGCTGCCGCGCGCCGCCCGCGACCTGGCCCGCAAGCTCGGCCGCCAGGTGGAGGTGGAGGTGCGCGGCGCCGACATCGAGCTCGACCGCGCCATCCTGGAGGAGCTCTCCGACCCGCTGCTCCACGTGCTGCGCAACGCCGTCGATCACGGCATCGAGCCGCCCCACCTGCGCCTCCTCGCCGGCAAGCCGGCCACGGGCCGCATCACCGTGACGGCGCGGCGCGAGCGCGACCGGGTGATCCTGGAGCTGGCCGACGACGGGCAGGGGATGGACCCGGCCCGGCTGCGCGAGGCGGCGGTGACCCGCGGCACGCTCGGCGCCGACGAGGCGGCCGCCCTCTCCGACCGCGAGGCGCTGCTCCTCGCCTGCCTGCCCGGCCTCTCCACCGCCGCCGAGGTGACCGACGTCTCGGGGCGTGGCGTGGGGCTCGACGCCGTGAAGCGCACCGCCGAGGCGGTGGGCGGCGCGCTCGAGCTCGACAGCGTCCCCGGCGCCGGCACGCGCGTGGTGCTGCGGCTGCCGCTCACCGTGGCGGTGCAGCCGGTGCTGCTCGTGGGCGTGGGCGACGAGGTGCTCGGCCTCCCCATCGCCAAGGTGCACGGCGCCGCCATGGTCAGCTCGGCCGGCCTCGACCGCAGCCGCGGCGGGCCGCTCCTCCCCTACGACGGCGCGCTCGTGCCGGTGCACGAGCTCTCGGCGCTGCTCGGCTTCGCGCCGCCGGCCCGCGACGAGCGGGCGGTGGTGGTGGCCGAGGGGACCGACGGCCGCATCGGCCTCGCCGTCGACGCGCTCCTCGGCCAGCACGAGGCGGTGCTGAAGCCGCTCGGCGAGCCGCTCGGCGCCGTCCCGGGCCTCTCGGCGGTCACCGTGCTCGGCAACGGCCGGCCGGTCTTCATCCTCGACGTGCCCAGGCTCCTGGCGGCATGACCTTCGGCCCCCGCCAGGTGGACGCGCTCCAGGAGCTGGCCTCCATCGGCTGCGGCGCGGCGCTCACCGCGCTCGGCCGGCTCTGCGGGCTGCGGCTCGACATGGACGTGCCCGAGGCCTGGGTGGGCGCCGAGCCGGGCGCCATCGCCGCCTTCCTGGGCGGGCTCGGGCGCGAGGTGGTGGCGGTGGGCGTGAAGCTCGAGGGGCCGCTCACCGGCCACCTCGTCATGGCGCTCCCCGAGCCGGACGCCGAGGTGCTGGCGCTGGCGCTCGGCGCGCCGGCCGAGGCCGGGCGCTTCGGGCCGCTGGCGCAGAGCGCGCTCATGGAGAGCGGCAACATCGTCGGCTCGGCCTTCGTGTCGGCGGTGGCCAAGGTGGTGGGCGAGACCCTGCTCCTCTCGGTGCCCTCCTTCGCCCGCGGCACCGCCCAGGCCTGCGTCGAGCTGCTCGTCGACCACGCCGGCTCGGTGGCGCTCGCCACCCGCTTCACCAGCAGCCCCGGGCTCGAGGGGCTCATCCTGGTCATGCCCGAGCCGGAGCGGATCGCCCGGCTCCTCACCCACCTCGAGCTCCGGTAGGTCCCCATGGACGAGAAGGCGCTGCGACGGCTGCTCGGGCGGCTCACGGCGGGCGAGGTGTCGCTCGACGAGGCGGTGGCCAAGCTGCGCCACGCGCCCTTCGAGCGGCTGGGCGACGTCGCCACCATCGACACCCACCGGGCGCTCCGGCTCGGCCTGCCCGAGGTGGTGCTGGCCGAGGCGAAGACCGCGGCGCAGGTGGCCGCCATCGCGA
>DASTGK010000363.1:0-4490 GCA_035719085.1 Anaeromyxobacteraceae bacterium | reverse complement strand
GGGGCGGCCGGACGGGCGAAGGCCATCGCGCCGGGCGCGGCGACCGGCGCGGCCCCCTCGACGAGCTCCTTCACCTTGTTGATGAGCGCCTGGCTCTCGAACGGCTTCTGGATGTGGGCGTCGGCGCCGACGGCGCGGGCGCGGTTCTCGTCGAAGGCCTCGAAGGTGCCGGTGAGCAGGATCACCGGGATCGACGCGGTCGCGGCGTCTCCCTTGAGCGCCTCGCAGACCTCGTAGCCGTTGCGCCGCGGCATCACCACGTCGGCCAGCACCACGTCGGGGCGCAGCGCGCGCGCCTTGGCGACGGCGTCCTCGCCGTTGTCGACCGAGGTGACGGCGTAGTCCTCGTTGGCGAACGTGATGGCCACCACCTTCTGGATGGTGATCGAGTCGTCCGCGAGGAGCAGGGTCTTGGGCATGGAGGGTCCCGAGGCGTAAAAAGTGGCGACTACTTGGAGTACCGCTGCGCTCTCCCGAGTGTCAAGATTTTCGGGCGCTTACGCGCCCCTACCCGCTCCCGAACAGCGCGTCCCAGGGCGGGCGCAGCACGCCGTCGCCGTCGGCCCCCTCGCCCGCGCCGAGCACCCGGTCGGCCACCACCCCCACCCCGGCGCCGCCGGCGTCGACGAGCAGCACCCGGCTCGGCGCGGGCGCGGCCGGCTCGCCGTAGAGCAGGCCGACGTCCACGACCGGGTGGAGCGCCCGGCCGTGATAGAGCAGCCCGCGGTGCGACGGCGGCGCGAGCGGCACCGCGGCCAGCGCCGGGGCCTCGATCACCTGCACCAGGAGCGACATGGGGACGGCGAAGGTGAGCCCCCCGCGCGCGAAGCGCAGCTCCCGCTCGCGCCAGGCGCCGAGCGACGGGGGCGGCTCGGCGCCGTCGAGCTCCGGCTCGAGCGGCGCGAAGCCGAGCGAGGAGACGGCCAGCTCGAGCGCCACCTGCCCGCCGGCCACCAGCGCGCCGGCGAAGGGCGAGGGCTGGGGCACGCGGGTGTGGGCCGGCAGCTGGAAGACCTCGGCCGCCGACAGGTCGACGATGCCGTGGAGCGCCTCGACGCGCAGCGCCGTGCGCGGCGTCGCCTCGGTGACGAGGGCGTAGCGGGCGTCGCCGCCCGGGAGGCCGAGGACCGTGGAGACGTAGGCCGACGGCAGCTCCTCGCCGCGCGCCACCACCTCGCCCGCGCCCGGGGCCACCTCCAGGATCTCGCGCAGCTGCGACAGGCGCAGGGCCAGCCGCACGCCGCCGCTGGAGAAGAGCAGCGCCTTGCGCTCCGACGGCAGGGAGGTCACGCCCGACATGATATACCTGCCGCGGCATGGCCCACGCGGTCCTCCTCGTCGACGACGAGCGCTTCGCGCGGACGGTGTACGCCGACTACCTGCGCGCCGCCGGCTACGAGGTGGAGGTGGCCGCCGACGCCGAGGCGGCGCTCGCCATCCTGGGGCAGCGCCGCTTCGACGTCCTGCTGACCGACGTCATCCTGCCCGGCTCCTCCGGGCTCGACCTGCTCTCCTCCGCCAAGCAGCTCGACGCCAACCTCGAGGTGGTGGTCATCACCGCCCTCGACAAGGTCGACCCGGCGGTGCGCGCCATGAAGTCGGGCGCCTCCGACTACCTGGTGAAGCCGGTCACCCCGGAGGCGCTGCAGCACGCGGTGCAGCGGAGCCTCGCCACCCGGGCGCTCCTCGCCGAGAACATGGCGCTGCGGGCCCACCTGAAGCTCTTCGAGACCTGCCAGCGGCTCGCCGCCACGCTCGACCGCGACCGGCTCGTGCCCATGGCGCTCGCCGCCCTCTCGGCCGAGTGCGCCGGCCCGGCGGCGCTGCTCGCCGAGCGGGCGGCCGACGGCGCCTTCCTCCTCTCCGGCGCCCACGGCCTCGAGCTCCCGGCGGCCACCGCCGCGCTCGACGCGGTGCGGGCCGCCCTGCCCGGCCTCGCGGATCGCGGCGTCGCCACCGTGGGCCTGCCGCCGGGGGCCTGGCCGGGCGCCGCCACCCACGCGCTCTGCCTGCCGGTGGCGGACGAGGCGGGCCCGCTCGGCGCCGCCGTGGCGCTGGTGGCCGGGCCGCCCTCGGCCGAGCGGCTCGAGAGCGCCACCTTCCTGTGCCGCAACCTGGGGCTCGCCCTGCGCAACCTGGGGCGCCTCAAGCACGTGGAGCACCTCGCCTACCTCGACGACCTGACCCACCTCTACAACACCCGCTACCTCGACGTGGTGCTCGAGCGCGAGCTGGCCGGCGGCCGCCCCTTCACGCTCCTCTTCCTCGACGTGGACCACTTCAAGGACGTGAACGACCGGCACGGCCACCTCTCCGGCTCGCGGCTGCTCGTCGAGGTGGCGCGCGTGCTCCGGTCCTGCGTCCGCGACGAGGACGTGCTCGTCCGCTACGGCGGCGACGAGTACGTCACCCTGCTCGTCGGCATCGACTCGGGCGGCGGCCTCAAGGTGGCGGAGCGGATCCGGCGGGCGGTGGAGGACCACCGCTTCCTGTCGCGCGACGCCAGCCCGGTCCGGGTGACGGCCTCGATCGGGCTCGCCAGCTACCCCGAGCACGCCCGGACCAAGGCCGAGATCATCGACCTCGCCGACCGGGCCATGTACCGGGGCAAGCGGACGACGCGCAACGTGGTCTACATGGCCTCGAAGGACCTGCCGCCCGCCCGCGAGCGGTGACCGCCGCCCGGCGCCGGCCCCGGAAAAAAACGCGGGGCCCAGGATCTCTCCGGGGCCCCGCTGACGACGACATCCGGTTTCCGCCCGACGAAGCGCGTAGTTGCGGTTGCCCTCGTCAATCGGACCGGGCGCCGCTCGGCGACCGGCCTTGCCCAGAGGTATACCGGGAGCCCGATATCGGGGCAATGCCGCGTTGCGGCATCGAATGAATTCGAGCCATTGGCTAGCGCCAAGGACCTCCATGGCGCCGCCGCCGAGGCCTGCGCCGGCCCCGCCCCGGGTGATCTAAGCTCGGCGCCGAGGCGAACGATGACCGGCCCGGACGACAGCCCTCCCGAGGATCCCCTCTTCGCCGAGGCGTCGCAGGCCCTCGACGAGGGGGACGCCGCCCACGCGCAGGAGGCAGCTCGGCGCGGGGCCCGCCGGGCGCGCAAGGCCGGTGACCCCCGGCTCGAGGCCGACTTCCTCTGGCTGGAGGGGTCGGCGCTCACCGAGCTGGGGGACGCGGCCGCCGCCGTCGCGCGGCTCGACGAGGCCCTGGCGCTCGACCCGGACCACCTCGACGCCATGCTGGAGCGGGCCTTCGCCCTCTTCGAGCGCTGCCGCTTCGACGAGGCCGCGGCCCAGCTCCGCGAGGTCGAGGCGCGCGCGCCGGACGAGGCGTGGGCCCACCACCAGCTCGGCCTCCTGGCGGAGCGGCGCGGCGATCCGGCGGAGGCGGAGCGGCGCTTCGCGCGGGCCCGCCGGCTCGACCCGGAGGGCTTCCCCCGGCCGGTCACCGTCTCGCGCGCCGAGTTCGAGCGGCAGGTCGAGGCGGCGCTGGAGCGTGTGCCGGAGGCGGTCCGGCGCTACCTGGCCAACGTCCCGGTGATGGTCGAGGACCTGCCGGCGCTCGACGACCTGCTGGCCGCCGACCCGCCCCTCTCGCCCACCATCCTCGGCCTCTTCCGCGGCGCCCCCTACGGCGAGAAGGTCTCCTCCAACCCCTGGAGCCACCTGCCCTCGTCGATCGTGCTCTACCAGCGCAACCTGGAGCGGTTCGCGAGGAGCCGCGCCGAGCTGGTGGAGCAGATCGGCGTCACCCTGGTCCACGAGGTGGGCCACTTCCTCGGCCTCGGCGAGGAGGAGCTCTTCGAGCGCGGGCTCGACTGACGCGTCCCGCCGGCCGCCGGGGGTCCCGATCGCCCCGCTCCGAGGGCGTCCGGATCGCCGAGATCAGCCGAAAAATTGACGGGTTGCGGGCGATATCGCAACCTCGGCGGAACATGCCCGCCGTCATCGAGTCGATGGAGCTCCTGCAGGTCCTCAGCGAGGCGGAGGACATCGCCCGGAGCGTGAACCAGCCGCTCACGAGCGCCCATCAGCTCCTGGCCTTCTTCACGGTGCCGAACCGGGCCGAGCTCCTGCTCAAGGACAAGCGGATCGACGAGGACCGGATCCTCGCGGTGATGGCCGGCAAGCCGCGCGAGGACGACGGGATCGAGCGCGAGCTGCGCGACCGGGCCCGCGAGATGGCCGAGGGGACGGCCGCCGCCGAGATCGACTGCCTCCACCTGCTCATCGCCATGAGCCGGGTGCAGGCCTCCTGCGCCTACCAGCTGCTCGCCGCCTGCGGCCTCGACCTGCGCCGGCTGCGCACCGAGGCCATCTCCTACTTCACCGCCCGCATGCCGCGCCGGCTGCGCCAGGTGCAGCCGGTCCGCGTCGCCGCCCCGGCGCCGCGGCGCCAGGAGCCGGCGGAGCGGGCCGCCGAGCCGGCGCACGACGGGTCGCTCGACGAGGACCTCGACGCCGCCCTCGGCGCGCTCGAGGGCT
>DASTGK010000362.1:0-15206 GCA_035719085.1 Anaeromyxobacteraceae bacterium | reverse complement strand
GCCGGCATCGCCATCTCCATCGGCGTGCTGGTGGACGGCGCCATCGTCGAGGTGGAGAACGCCTACAACAAGATCCACCACTGGGACGCCGGCGGGCGCAAGGAGGACTTCCACCAGGTCCGCCTCGAGGCGCTCATGGAGGTGGGGCCGGGCGTCTTCTTCTCGCTGCTCGTCATCGCCGTGGCCTTCATGCCGGTCTTCACCCTGGTCGACCAGGAGGGGCGGCTCTTCCGGCCGCTGGCCTACTCGAAGAACCTGGCCATGGCCATCGCCGCCTTCCTGGCCATCACCCTCGACCCGGCCATGCGGATGATGTTCGCCCGCATCGACCCCTTCCGCTTCAGGCCGCGCTGGCTGGCCCGGGTGGCCGACACCATCTTCGTGGGCAAGTACTACTCGGAGGAGAGGCACCCCATCTCCGCCTTCCTCCACCGCATCTACGAGCCGCCCTGCCGGCTGGTGCTGCGCCACCCCAAGACCACCATCGCCGTCGCCCTGGCGCTCGTCGCCACCACGGTGCCGGCCTACCTGAAGCTCGGCTCGGAGTTCATGCCGCCCCTGCGCGAGGGGACCATCCTCTACATGCCGTCGGCGGTGCAGCCCGGCATGTCGGTGGCCGAGGCCCAGAAGGCGCTGCAGGTGCAGGACAAGATCCTCATGACCTTCCCCGAGGTGGAGCGCGTCTTCGGCAAGGCGGGGCGCGCCGCCACCTCGACCGATCCGGCCCCCTTCACCATGATGGAGACCACCGTCACCCTGAAGCCGGAGCGGGAGTGGCGGGAGCACGAGCGCTGGTACTCGAGGTGGGCGCCGGCCTGGCTCAAGGGGATGCTGCGCCCGTTCTGGCGCGACCGCATCTCCGAGCAGGAGCTCGAGGCCGAGATGGACGCGGCGCTGCGGCTGCCGGGCGTCTCCAACGCCTGGACCATGCCCATCCGCGGCCGGCTCGACATGCTCTCCACCGGCATCCGCACGCCGGTCGGCATCAAGGTGAGCGGCGCCGACCTGGCCACCATCGAGAAGACCGCCACCGAGCTCGAGGCGGTGGTGCAGAAGGTGCCCGGCACCCGCAGCGTCTACGCCGAGCGCGTGGCCGGCGGCTACTTCCTCGACTTCGTGCTGAAGCGCGACCAGCTGGCCCGCTACGGCCTCACCATCGACGACGCCAACATGATGGTGATGACGGCGGTGGGCGGCGACAACCAGACCACCACGGTGATGGGGCGCGAGCGCTACGGCGTCTCCGTGCGCTACGCCCGCGACTACCGCGAGGACCTCCCGGCGCTGCGGCGGGTGCTCCTGCCGCTGCCCGGCGGCCAGGGGCAGATCCCCATGGAGGAGATCGCCACGGTCGAGCTGGTCCAGGGGCCGTCGATGATCCGCGACGAGAACGGCCTCCTGGCCGGCTACGTCTACGTCGACTTCGACACCTCCAAGATCGACGTCGGCAGCTACGTGGACCAGGCCAAGAAGGCGGTGGCCACGGGCGTGAAGCTCCCCACCGGCTACAGCCTCGCCTGGAGCGGCCAGTACGAGAACATGCTGCGGGTGAAGGAGCGGCTGAAGCTCATCCTCCCGCTGACGCTGGTGCTGATCTTCGCGCTCCTCTACATGAACACCCGGAGCGCGGTGAAGGCCTCCATCGTCATGCTGGCCGTCCCCTTCTCGGCCATCGGCGCCGTCTGGCTGCTCTGGCTCCTCGGCTACAACGTCTCCATCGCCGTCTGGGTCGGCATGATCGCGCTCATGGGGCTCGACGCCGAGACCGGCGTCTTCATGCTCCTCTTCCTCGACCTGTCGCACGACGAGGCCAGGGCGGCGGGCCGGCTCCGCACCGAGGCCGACCTCGTCGAGGCGATCATCCACGGCGCGGTGAAGCGGGTGCGCCCCAAGGCCATGACCGTCTTCGCGGCCATGATCGGCCTGCTGCCCATCATGTGGTCCACCGGCACCGGCGCCGACCTGATGAAGCGCATCGCCGCGCCGATGGTGGGCGGCCTGGTGACGAGCTTCCTCATGGAGCTGCTGGTCTACCCGGCCGTCTACTTCCTCTGGAAGAAGCGGGAGCTCGCCGGCGAGGCAGCGGCCGCCAGGCCCGCGGCGGCCTGAGCGCCGGCTGAGCGGCCGGGCGGCCGAGCTGCTGCCCGAGCGGGCAACAGCCTGACCGCATCGCTCGCACCTCTTCGCCGGCGGCGTCCAACCTCCCGTGATCAGGGCGAGTCTGGGCAGGCACATCGGCTGCAATGCCGGCTGCCTGCTTCAGACACTCTGACCCTCCACGAGGAGAATCGATGAACGTCACCGCCAGGTGGATGGCCGCCGCCCTGCTGCTCACCGCCAGCCAGGCCGCGCTCGCCACGCCCTCCACCGTCTTCTGGACCCCCGCCACCACCTACACGCAGCCGTACCTGGTGCCGCACCTCACCTACGACACCTACTTCGCCGAGGCTGGCACCTACCCGGTGACCACGGGCCTCACCATCGGCGTGCTGCCGTTCGACGCCGTCCAGGGCGAGGTCGGGTTCGACCTCCTCTACCCGTCGAAGGGCGACGCGGCGCTCCTCCTCAACGGCAAGCTCACGCTGGTCGAGGGCAAGCTGGCCGACTGGTCGCCCGGCCTCTCGGTCGGCATCATGAACGCCGGCGTGAAGAAGGACGTCACCAACTACGACATGCTCTACGGCGTGGTGTCGAAGACGGTCCCGGTGGTGGGCACGCTGGCGGTGGGCGGCTACTACGGCACCAACGACAAGCTCTTCGTCGACGCCACCGGCGCCAAGGCGCAGGGTGGCCTCCTCGCCAGCTGGACCAGCAACGACCTCGTCATCGAGAAGCCGGCGCTCAACAAGATCAACTTCTTCGCCGACGTCCAGACCGGCAAGAACGCCTTCGGCGCGGTCGGCGCCGGCGTCGGCATCTACTTCACGCCGGCCATCGACCTGCTGGCCGGCCCGATCTTCTTCCTCGAGCCGAAGGTGCAGCCGGGCCAGGCCGACTGGATGTGGTCGATGCAGATCGACGTCGACCTCGACTTCGCCGCCAAGAAGTAGCCGGCCGTCGAGACGGGGAGGCCCCGGTCGCCGCGCGGTGTGCGCGGGCCGGGGCCTCGTCGCGTCCGGGGTCGCAGCCAGGCGACCGCGCCTCAGCACTTGGCGCAGCGGCAGGCCTGGCGCTCGGCCGGCGCCGCGGCCGTGGCGGCAGTCGCCGGGGCGGCCTGGCCGGCGAGCTGGGCGGAGGCCCGCTGGCGCTGCACGTGGTCGCGGTCGGCCGAGTAGTCGGCGGCGCGGGCGGCGGGCGTGACGATCAGCGCCGCCGCGGCGGCGACGGCGAGGGCGATGGTCCGCTTGGTGGTCATGGCGTCTCCTTGGGCGAGGCGCGACCTCCGTGGTCGTCGTGCCTGCCGAGCAGGCAAGACTGCATCGGCCGTGCGCGCCGTCCGGGCGGCGCAACCCCGCGAAGAGAGGCCTCTCCGTGGCCGGCGGCTCCTGCCGCAGGGTCACCGCGGACGTCACGGCGTGATCGCCGCCGTGACACCCGCTCGCCCAGGAGCAGCAACCCGTGCGGCGCAGCGCCAAAGGCCGCGATAGACTGATCGACTCGCCGAGGTTGCGAGAACGATCGGAGATCCGCAGTGAGCCGAGTCCTCTTCGTGGTGCCGCCGTACGACTGCTGGGGCGTGCAGGTGATCGGCACCTGGCCGCCGCTCCAGCTCGCCTACCTGGCGGGCGCCGCCGAGGGGGCCGGCCACGAGGCCCGGCTCTTCGACGCCATGAACGCGGGACGCACCTTCGACGACATCCGCGCCGAGATCGCGCGCTGGCGCCCCGACGTCGTCATGACCTTCGACTACCTGCCGGTGACCGGCGCCATCAGCACGGCCACCGTGCCGGCGGCGCTCCAGGCGCTCCGCATCGCCAAGGAGGTCGACCCGGCCATCGTCACCATCATCGGCGGGCCGCTGCCTACGTTCATGTACGGCGAGATCTTCGCCGACCCGGCCAACCGGGTGGACTGGGTGCTGCGCGGCGAGGCCGAGGACACGCTGCCCGAGCTCCTGGCGGCGCTCCCCGCGGGCCGAGGCACCGAGGTGCCGGGTGTCGCCTTCGTCCGAGACGGCGCGCCGGTGGCCACGCCGCTCAGGCCCCACGTCCCCGATCTCGACCGGCTGCGGCCCGCCTGGCACCTGCTCGAGTGGGATGCGTACCACTACAACATCGAGCCCTGGGGCCGGATGGCCTCCGTCCTCACCTCGCGCGGCTGCATGATGGGCTGCTCCTTCTGCAGCCACCGGCAGTTCTGGCGCGGCGACTGGCGGGCGCGCGATCCGCAGAAGGTGGTGGCCGAGATCCGCGAGCTGGTCGAGGTCTACGCAGTCGAGTTCATCACGCTCATCGACCCCTACCCGACCAACGACCGGGCGCGCTGGGAGCGGCTGCTCGACCTGCTCATCGAGGCCGCCCTGCCCGTCCGGCTCCTCATGGAGACGCGCGTCGAGGACATCGTCCGCGACGCCGACATCCTGCCCAAGTACCGCAAGGCCGGCGTCATCCACCTCTACCTGGGGGCCGAGGGCAGCACCGACGAGATGCTGGTGAGCCTCAACAAGGGCACCAGCGTGAGCCTCAACAAGCGCGCCCTCGACCTGGCGCGCGACAACGACATCATGACCGAGGCCTCGTTCATGGTGGGCGGCCCGACCGAGACCTGGACCTCGATCGAGAAGACCATCGACGTGGCCATCCGGCTCAACCCGGACATCGCCGTCTTCCCGGTCCTGACGCCCATGCCGTTCACGCCCATCCACGAACAGATGAAGGACCGGATCCGCGTCACCGACTGGTCGCAGTACAACCTGGCGACGCCCATCGTCGAGCCCTACGACATGTCGCTGGACGACGTCCGGGTGGCGCTGGGGCGCTGCTACATGTCCTTCTACGGGCACAAGATGCGCGAGGTCTTCGCGCTGCCGGACGGCTTCAAGCGCCGCTACATGCTGAGCGCCTTCAAGGAGATGATGAAGGGCTACCGCCAGCACTTCAGCTTCCTCGGCGAGCGGATGCCGAAGATCCCGTCCATGGCGGGGATGGCCGCGGCCATGGCCGGCCTCAAGATCCCCGGGATGCCGGGCGCGCCGGAGTAAGTCAGCGCGGCAGGTCGATGCCGAGGAGGTCGAGGATCCCGCTCACGAAGGTGAGCGGGTGCGGCGGGCAGCCGGGCAGCCAGAGCGCCGGCACCTCGCGCTCCAGGAGCTCGCGCGCCAGCACGGTCGAGCCGGCGTAGGGGCCGCCCGAGATGGCGCAGGCGCCGAAGGCGATGACGAAGCGGGGCGCCGGCATCGCCGCCCAGGCGAGCTCGACCGCCTCGCGCATGTTGGCGGTGAGCGGCCCGGAGAGGACCATGGCGTCGGCGTGGCGCGGCGAGGCGACGAAGTCGATGCCGTAGCGGCCGAGGTCGAAGTTGACGTTGCCGAGGGCGTTCAGCTCGAGCTCGCAGCCGTTGCAGCCGCCGGAGGAGACCGAGCGGAGCTTCAGCGAGCGGCCGAAGCGGCGGGCCAGCGCCTCCGAGACCGCCACCGCCGGCGGCGCGGCCGCGCCCTGCCGGAGCACCAGCCCCTCCCGCGTGCCGCTCGCCATCCGGTGCTCCGGGCCGAGCGTGATGGTGCCGGCCGGGCAGGCCCGGGCGCACTCGTCGCAGAGGACGCAGCGGCCGAGGTCGAGCCGGAGCGGAGCGAGCGCGATGGCGTCCGTGGGGCAGGCGTCGGCGCAGGCGCGGCAGCCCTCGTCGCAGGGGCGCTCGGAGAGCACCGGCAGGCCGCGGAAGCCGGCCGGCGCGGCGCGCCGCGGATCCGGGATGTACTGGCGCCCCTGGGAGCGGAGCACCCTCAGCGCCTTCAGCATGGCCGCCCCCCGGTCACAGATCGCTCCCACAGTAGGAGAGGTCGAAGCTCTTGTTGCAGATGGGGAAGTCCGAGATCTCGTTCTCGCGCACCGCCAGCGCCAGGCCGTGCCAGTTGCGCAGCGACGGGTCCTGCGCCTGGTAGTGGCGCAGCCGGCCCGCCGCGTCGGTCTCGAGCGCGTGGACCACCTCGCCGCGCCAGCTCTCGCGCACCGCCACCGCGAGCGTCGAGGGCGCCAGCGGGCCGACCGGGGTCGCGAACGGGGCCGGCTCGCCGAGCGCGTCGAGGGCCGCCCGGATCCAGCCGATCGAGGCGCCGATCTCGCGCATGCGCACCCGGGCCCGGGCCCAGCAGTCGCCCGTCGCCTCGACCACCGGCTCGACCGGCAGGCGCGCGTAGAGCGCGCCGGGCAGCCCGTGGCGGGCGTCGAGGGCGACGCCGCTCGCCCGCGCCGCCGGGCCGACCAGGCCGAGCTCGAGCGCCTGCTCGCGGCGGAGCGCGCCGACGCCGTCGAGCCGGGCCCGCACGCTCGCCGACGCCGCGAAGCGGTCGTCGACGAGCGCCACGTCGCGCTCCAGGAGCGCCAGGGCGGCGCGGAGGGGTTCGAGGAGCGGCCGATCCGACGGGAGGCGGAGCTCGCAGGCGCGCACCCACCCGCGGCCGAGGCGGCTGCCGCAGGCGAGCATCGAGGCGTTGATGACGGTGGTGCGCAGCCGGCCGTAGCCGGCCGACCCCTGCAGGAAGGCGACGTCGTTGGCGAGGCCCGCCAGGCCGGAGAGGTGCATGGCGATCCGCTCCAGCTCGAGGCCGACGCCGCGCCAGAGCTCCAGCTCCGGCGAGGCGGCCAGGCCGGCCAGCGCCTCGACGGCGTCGGCCCAGGCCCAGGCGTGGGCCACGCTGGCGTCGCCGGCCAGCGTCTCCACGAGCGGCGCCAGGCTCCTGGGATCCCGCCGCAGGAGGAGCGCCGCCGCCCCGCGGTGCTGCCAGCCGAGCTGGATCTCCAGGTGGTGGACCACCTCGCCCAGGCACATGAAGCGGAAGTGGCCCGGCTCGATGACGCCGGCGTGGATCGGCCCCACCGCCACCTCGTGCACCTCCTTGCCCTCCACCGCGTAGAGCGGGTAGCGGAGCATGCCGGCCGGGCCGGCGCCCGGGGAGCGGACCGGCTTGAGCCACGGGTGGTCGTGCGGCTTCACGCCGTGCTGCTCGAAGATCTCCCGCTCGAAGACGTGGAGCGCCGGGTGGGCGCGCGTCAGCGCGTGGAAGCCGCGGTCGCGCGGGACGGCGGTGCGCAGCGCGTCGAGCCGCCCGGCCTCCTCGAGCACCAGCGTCAGCGTCAGCTCGGCCGGATCGTCGGCCGGCTGGCCCCAGAAGGTGACGGGCCGCGCGCCGCCGGCGAGCCTGGCCTTGGCCGCGTCGAAGAAGGCCTTCGGCTCCGTGGGGAGCGCGGCCACCGCGGCGCGGAAGGTCGAGGCGCCGCTCACGGCGCCCCCAGCGTGGCCGCCACCTGGCGGAAGAGCGCGTTGACCGGCGCCGGCAGGTAGAGCCCCATGGCGAGGAGCGCCACCAGGAAGACGAGCTTCGGCAGCACGGAGGCGAGCGTCTGGCCGGCCCAGCTCACCGCGCGGCGCGGCGCGCCCCAGATCATCGGGAAGACGGAGCGGCCGGTGGCCACGAAGGTGGCGGTGAGGATGGCGCAGAAGGCGGCGAAGACCAGGTGGTGGCCGGCCCCGATGAGGCCGGAGAGGATGATGAGCTCGCCGAGGAAGCTGCCGAAGGGCGGGAAGCCGAGCAGGGCGAAGGTGCCGACCATGAAGAAGAGGCCGCTGTACGGCATGTCCTTCACCAGGCCCGAGACCTCGCGCACGTCCTCGGTCCGGTAGTGGGCCTCGATCTTGCCGGCGGTGAGGAAGAGGATGGCCTTGATGAAGGCGTTGCTCACCGCGTAGAGCACCACGCCGTAGGCCGCCCGGGCGCCGATGCCCAGCCCCACCGCGATGACGCCGCCGTGGTTGAGCGCGGCGAAGGCGATGAGCTTCACGTAGTTGCGCGTGGTGACGATGCCGAACGACGAGAGCGCCATGGTGGCGAGGCCGAGCGCCAGCAGCAGCGGCGCGACCACGCCCCCGTCGGCGGCGCCGTAGGCCTGGAGGATCCGCAGCACCGCCACCAGCGCCACGTTGAACTGGACGGCGCCGAGCAGCGCCGTCACCGCCGGCGGCGACGCGTGGTAGGTCTCCGGCAGCCAGGTGTGCATGGGCGCGAGGCCGAGCTTGGTGCCGTAGCCGAGGAGCAGGAGCGCCAGGCCGACGCGGCGCCAGGTCTCGACCGGCAGCCGGGCCCCCGCGGCGAGGCCGTCGAGGAAGAAGGAGGGCTCGTGGCCGCCCGCCTCCACGCCGCGGGCCAGGCAGGCGAGCCCGAGCAGGCCGAGCGCCAGCCCGACCGTGGAGAAGAGGAAGTACTGCCACGACGCGGCGAGCCGCGCGGGGGTGCCGCGGAACTGGACGAGCGGCACGGCCGTGAGCGTCGTCACCTCGACGAGCGCCCAGGTGGCCACGGCGTGGTTGGAGAGGATGGCCAGGTTGGCGGCCGCCATGAAGCCGAACGCGAACCCGCAGAGCCGCTCGATCCCCTGGCGCAGCTCCGGCGAGTCGACCACCCGGGTCCAGAGGTAGGTGGCGACGCCCAGGAAGACCAGGTCGACCACCAGCACGAAGAGGCGCGAGGTGGCGTCGGCCACGATCCAGCCGCCGGCGAGGACCGTCACCTGCTCGGCCGGCGCGCCGAGCGCGAAGAAGCTCGCGAGGGCCACGGCGACGGCGGCCACCGCGACGAGGAGCCAGACGGCGCGAGGCCGGTCGCCCACCGCACCGGCTGCGGGCGCGGCCGGGGCGGCGGCGCGCGCGGCGTCGGCCGGGAGGAGGAGCGCGAGGAGGCGCCTCATGGCCGCGCCCTCCTCGGCCGGGCCGGTGCGGCCGGGGCCGTGACGCCGAGCCGCCCGAGGAAGGCCCCGAGCAGCAGCACCGAGGCGACGAGGACGCCGGTGACCGCGACCTGCACCGGCAGCGGCAGCGCGTGGTCCGAGCCGAGCTCGAAGAGGGCCACCGCGTTCTCGAGCCGCAGGAGCCCCACCACCTGGGCGAAGGGGCCGCTCTGCGTGGCGAGGATGAGGAAGCCGAGCAGGAGCGCCGAGGCGGCCACGGCGGCGTGCGTCTCCACCACGCCGCCCTCCGGGTGGACGAGGGCGGCGAAGCGGAAGCCGACGAGGACCAGCGCGCCGGCCAGCGTCCAGGAGAGCAGGTTGGCCGGGATGACGTCGGCCCGCGGCGGCGCGCCCAGGCGGCGCATCACGCCGGCCAGGTGGCGCGGCACGAACCAGGCGCGCAGCAGGAGCAGGTCGGCGAGCAGCACCGCGCCGCTCCAGGAGCCGGGCCAGCCGCGCCGGGCCAGGATGGCGCCGAGCAGGAGCCCCTGCAGGCCGAGCCCCGCCAGGCTGAGCCGCCACGAGGCGGTGAGGAGCGGCGCCACCAGCACCACCAGGAAGGCGACGAGCAGGTAGGTCACTGGCCGCCTCCCTGGCGCCAGGCCGTGGCGAGGAGCGCCACCGCGCCGGCCACCCCGGCGACGAGCAGGTACTGCGGCACCGCCTTCAGCCGGAGCCGGGCCACGAGCGACTCGGCGCAGCCCACCGCCACCGCCACCGCCGCGGTGAGCGCCAGGCGGGCCGCCGCGGCCGCCGCCCCGCCGGCGCCGTGGAGCGGATCGACGAGCCCGGCCACGAGCGAGGCGCAGAGGGTCAGCTTGAGCGCGGCCGCGTACTGCACCGCCGCCAGGTCGGGGCCGGCGTGGTCGAGGATCATCACCTCGTGGATCATGGTGAGCTCGAGGTGGGTGGACGGGTCGTCGATGGGCACGCGCCCGGCCTCCACCTGGAGGAGGACGGCGAGCGCGACGAGGGCGCCGAGGCCGGTGACCGCCTCGGCCGGCGAGCGGAGGCCGGCCTCGAGCAGCCCCGCCAGGCTGGCGTGGCCGGAGGCGGCGGCGAGCGTGCCGAGCGCGAGGAAGAGCGCCGGCTCGAGCAGGGCGGCGTAGGCGGCCTCGCGGCTCGCCCCCATCCCCTCGAAGGAGCTGCCGGTGTCGAGCGCGGCCAGCACCAGCGCCAGCCGGCCGAGCCCCCACAGGTAGGCGAGGAGCACGAAGTCGTAGTCGAAGGAGGCGGGCGCCGCGCCGAGGAGCGGCACGAAGAGGCCGGACAGGAGCGTGCTGGCGAGGAGGACGAGCGGGGCCGCGCGGAAGAGGACGGTCGTCGCCCGCGAGTAGACGGGCCGCTTGCCGAGGAGCCGCCGGAGGTCGTCGAAGGTCTGCCAGAGGCGCGGCCCCTTGCGCCCGGCGAAGCGCGCCCGGGTCCGGTTGACGATCCCGACGAGCGGGAACGGCAGCAGGAGGAGCGCCGCCAGGTGCGCCGCCGCGAGGAGCGCGCTCACCGGAGCACCCCCGCGCCGGCGACCACGAGCCCCACCACCACCAGGAGCGCCAGGAGTCCGGCGGCGAGCGAGAAGCGCGGCTCGACCGGGATCTGGTGGGCCGCGCCGGTCACCAGCCGGTCCCCCTCGCCGAAGACCTCGAACATCCGCTGCTCCACCGCGTCGACGCAGTGGGTGTTGACCCGGCCGCCCTTCTCCGGGAACGGCCCCTCCGGCAGCCGGTCGCGCCGCACCAGCCGCAGCACGGCGTCGAAGAGGCCGGCGAGCTGGGCCGAGAAGGAGGCGCCGGTGTACTGCATGCGCGGGGTCGGGGCGCCGTAGCCGCAGCCCCAGGTGACCCCCGCCGGCGCGGGCGGGCCGCGCAGGAGCCAGGCGCGCAGCGCCGCCAGCGCCGCCACGAGGAGCACGAGCCCGGCCCCGGCCGCGGCCACCGGACCGAGGAGGCGCGCGGGCTCGAGCGCCGCGGGCAGCCCCTCGGCGGCCCCAGGCAGGGCGGCGAGGAAGAGGCCGGCCGGGTGCTCGACCAGCGCGAGGCCGAGCGAGGGGACGAGGCCGAGGGCCAGGACGCCGGCCGCGTGCGCCAGCATGGGCAGGCGCATCGAGGCCGGCACCTCCCCCTCGCAGTGGACGCGCGGGTCGCGCGGCGCCCCGAGGAAGACGACGCCGAAGGCGCGGGCGATGGCGAGGGCCGCCACGCCGCCGACGAAGGCCAGCAGCGCCGCCGCCAGGACGAGCAGCGACCGCTCGACGCCGGGCGGCGCGGCGGGCCCGAGCAGGCCGGCGTAGAGGAGCAGCTCGCTCACGAAGCCGTTGAGCGGCGGCAGGCCGGCGCTCGCCAGGCCGGCCAGGAGGAAGAGGGCGGCGCTCCAGGGCATGCGCCGCGCCAGGCCGCCGAGCCGCTCCAGGTCGACGGTGTGCGCCTGCCGCGAGACGGCGCCGGCCGCGTAGAAGAGCAGGCACTTGAAGAGCGCGTGGTTGAGGACGTGCAGGATGCCGCCGGTGAAGCCGAGCGCCACCAGCGCCGGCTGCCGCCAGGCGAGCCCCAGGTAGCCGACGCCGACGCCGAGGCCGGCGAGCCCGACGTTCTCGGTGGAGGAGTAGCCGAGCAGCCGCTTCAGGTCGCGCTGGGCGGTGGTGTAGAGCACGCCCACCACGGCCGAGCAGGCCGAGAAGACCACCAGGTACCAGCCCATCCAGGCCTCGGGCGTGCCGAGGAGCAGCGTCACCCGGAGCAGGCCGAAGAGCCCGGCCTTGTGGATGACGCCCGACATGAGCGCCGAGACGTGGGCCGGCGCCGCCGAGTGGGCCCGCGGCAGCCAGGTGTGGAACGGGAAGAAGGCCGACTTGAGGCCGAAGGCGGTGACGAGCAGCACGAAGGTCACGTCGCGCAGCGTCCCCGGCGCCCGCAGGAAGGGGGCGAAGGCCTGGAAGTCCATCGACCCGGTCTGGCTGTGCATCACCATGAAGGCGGCGAGCAGCACGAAGAGGCCGACGTGCGTCGAGACGAGGTAGTTGAAGCCGGCGAAGCGGATGCGCGGGTTGCGGTAGTCCCAGACCACCAGCAGCCAGGCGGCCACCGCCGCGATCTCCCAGCCGAGCAGGAAGGCGAAGGCGCTCTCCAGCGTGTAGATCATCACGAAGGAGAGCGCGGTGACGTTGAGGAGCGCGAACTGGACGCCGGCGTTGCGCGTGGCGAAGTACGGCCGCAGGTAGCCGAGCGCGTAGATCGTGCCGGCCAGCGTCATCGGCAGCGACCAGGCGAGGAAGAAGGCGCCGAGCGGGTCGAGGTGCCAGGCGATGACGTCGACCGGGTAGGACCAGGCGAGGGCGGCCCGCTCGTCGCCGCCGTGGAGCAGCACCGGCAGGGCGCCGGCCAGGACGAGGGCGGTGGCCACCGCCTGCGAGGCGATGGCGGCGGCGGCCCGGTGCTCGTTGCGGCGCAGGGCGAGCGCCAGCACCGCGCCGGCGAGGAGCGTCACCGCCCCCGTGAGGATCGGGGTCATGGCGCGGGCACCTCGCTCATCGGCCGGCGAGCCCCAGGACGACGCCGACCGAGCGGGAGAGCGCCTCGGGCAGGAGCGGGCAGCGCAGCACGCCGACCCCGCGGCGCGCCCAGGCCGGCGGCTCCTCCGCCTGGCGGTTGCGGACGACCAGCACCGGCAGCGCCGGCGGCCCGGGCCGCAGGCGGTCGGCCTCGGCGAGGAGCCGGCTCACCTCGGCGGTGGCGACCTCCGGCGCGGCGATGAGGAGCGCCACCGGGGCGGCCCGGAGCGCCTCCGCCGCCTCGTCCACCCCGCCGGCGAAGCGCACCTCGTAGGCGGCCTGGGCGGAGAGCCCGCGGAAGAGCCCGTCGCGGTCGGCGCCGGGCGCCACCACGAGCAGCCGCGCCGCCTCCGGGGGCCGCTCCTCCCGCGCCGATCGGGCTCGCGTGGTCACGGGAGCGCGCCAGAGCAGGAACCGGGCCAGCGCCGCGGCCGGCGCAGCCCCGCGGATTCAGGGGCGGCGCGGCGCCCGAGGCGGCGGCCGGGGCCGGATTCTTGCCGATTCGGCAACGCTATGCCGATTCGGCATCCGGGCGCGGCAGCGGCCGCAGCTGGTAGGCGTCGAGCTTGGTGTAGAGCGTCCTCAGGCCGAGCCCCAGCACCTTGGCCGCCTCGCGCTTGCTCGGGTGGCGCCGCAGCGTCGCCAGGATGAGCTCCCGCTCGGCGGCCGCGAGGCTCGTCCCCACCGGCAGGGAGACCCAGCCCGCGCCCGCCGGAGCGCCGGCGGAGGGGCCGCCGCGGCGCCGCTCCAGCTCCGCGAACCCGTCGGCCCCGATGGTGTCGCCCGACGCCAGGATGGCGGCGCTCTCGACGGCGTTCTTCAGCTCGCGGACGTTGCCCGGCCAGTCGTACTCCATGACGGCCTTGAGGGCCTGCGGCGAGATCCCCTGGATCTTCTGGTCGTTGCGCCGGTTGAAGTCGGCGATGAAGGAGTCGATGAGCGCCGGGATGTCCTCCTTGCGCTCGCGCAGCGGCGGGATGAGGAGCGTCACCACCTTGAGCCGGTAGTAGAGGTCCTCGCGGAACTTGCCGGTCCGGATCGCCTCCTCGATGTTCCGGTTGGTGGCGGCCAGCACCGAGAGATCGACCTTCACCTTGCCGGTGCCGCCCACCCGGCGGAACTCGCTCCGCTCGAGCACGCGCAGCAGCTTCGCCTGCGTCGACGGGTCCATCTCGGCGATCTCGTCGAGGAAGAGCGTGCCGCCGTCGGCCGCCTCGAAGAGCCCCTTCTTCCGCTCGCTGGCGCCGGTGAAGGCGCCGCGCTCGTGGCCGAAGAGCTCGTTCTCGAGCAGCTCGCGCCCGAGCGTGGCGCAGTTGAGCGCCACGAAGAGCTGCTGCCGGCGCGGGCCGCGGGCGTGGAGGGCGCGGGCGATGAGCTCCTTGCCGGTGCCGCTCTCCCCCAGGATGAGGACGTTGGTCTTGTAGCGGGCGATCTTGTCGAGGGCGGCGAGGACGCGCCGGAGGGCGGGCGAGGTGCCGACGAGGCCGGTGACGGCGGTGGCCGCCCCGGCGGGCGCCGGCTCGGTCGTGCCGGGGCGCTCGACGAGCCGCCGGAGCCGGCCTAGGAGGCCGGCCGCGTCGAAGGGCGGCGCCAGGTAATCGTCCGCCCCCTGCTGCATCGCGTCCACCGCCTCCTGCACCGTGCCGGCGCTGCCGAGCACCACCACCGGCACCTCCGGGTGCTGGTTGCCGGCGCGGGCGGCGACGCTGGCGATGGCCACCGAGCCGAGCGCCTGGAAGACGAGCGCGGCGGCGAGCGGCTCGCGGTCGAGCGCCTCGAGCGCCTCGGCCTCGCCCGTCACCACCACCGGGGCGAGCCCCGCGGCGGCGAGGTGGCGCGACACGGTCGGACCGGCGCCCGGCGGCTTGACGACGAGGCACCTGCGACCGCTTCCCCAGCTCCTGCTCTTCGGCACCGCGCACCTCCCCTGCCGGCCGCCGGCGGGCGGCCGCGGGCGCCAGGCAGCATAGTGCCGTTTCGGCACACGGGCCAGGCGGCCCCCCCGGCGCGGGCCGCGGTGGCGCGGTCGCGGACGCCGCAACACCGCGGGAGGACTCGTGTCGGCGCGAGCCCACACCGGCCGCCGGCGTGCGCGGGGCGGTGCCGCGCCCTGGCCTGGTTCCTGCTCTGGGAGTACGGCCGTGACCCCCAAGCGCTCCGACCGCCGCCCCGTCATCGTCACCCTCGGCCGCCCCGGCGCGCCGGAGGCCGGCGGCGTCGAGGCGCTGCGGGCGCTCGGCGAGGTGCGGCTCCACGCCACCACGTCGCCGGAGGCGGCCGCCGCGGCGCTGCGGAGCGAGCGGGCGGCCCTGGCCGTCGTCGCCTCGGGCGCGCCCGAGCGCTGGGTGGACGAGCTGCTCGCCGCCTCGCCGCGCGTGCCCCTGCTGGCGCTCGTCGAGGCCGGCCAGGCCACCCCGGCCCGCTGGACGCAGGCGGGCGTCGCCACGCTGCAGGTGCCGGCCTCCATCCTGGCGCTGGCGCGGATCGTGACGCTGCTGCTCGAGGGGCGCGCGGTCCGCGCGGCCCCCTGACTACCTGGCCGCCGCCCGGCCGAGCGAGGCGAGGAGCCCGGCCCCGAGCACCAGCAGCACGCCGGCCAGGTGGAAGGCGACGAGGTGAGCCGCCGAGCCGTGCTCGGCGCAGCTGATCTGCAGCGCCGCGTCGGCGGCGAGCGCGCCCGCGACCGCCCAGGCGCCGAGGGTGGAGCGCAGCAGCGGGGCCGCGCCGCGCCGCAGGACGAGCCAGGCGACGCCGGCCGTGGCGCCGGCCGCCGCGAGCTCGGT
>DASTGK010000361.1:0-2944 GCA_035719085.1 Anaeromyxobacteraceae bacterium | reverse complement strand
AGGTCGTTCACGTCGGTCTCGACGCCGGTGCCGACGTTGAGCGCGCCGGCGAAGCCGCGCTCGGCCGCGAGCAGGTTGGCCCGGGCCACGTCGCCGACGAAGACGTAGTCGCGCGTCTGCGCCCCGTCGCCGTAGATGGTGCACGGCGTCCCCTCGAGGAGCCGGCCGCAGAAGATGGCCACCACGCCCGCCTCGCCGTGCGGGTCCTGGCGCGGCCCGTAGACGTTGGCGTAGCGCAGCGCCGCGTAGGGGAGGCCGTAGGCGGCCTGGAAGACGCCCAGGTAGAGCTCGCTCGCCGCCTTGGCGGCGCCGTAGTGCGACACCGGCCGCTGCGGGTGGCGCTCGGGCGTCGGCACCACCTCGGTGTCGCCGTAGGTGGCGCCGCCGGAGGAGGCGAAGAGGACCTGGCGCACCGACCCGGCCCGCACCGCCGCCTGCATCACGTTGAGGAGCCCGCCCACGTTCACGTCGGCGTCGAGCCGCGGCTCGGCCATGGAGCGGCGCACGTCGATCTGCGCCGCCTGGTGGCACAGGACGTCGGGCCGCTCGCGCTCCACCACCTCGGCGGCGGCGACGCTGCGCACGTCGCAGGGGTAGAAGCGGGCCGCGGCCGGCACGTTCTCGCGCTTGCCGGTGGAGAGGTCGTCGAGCACCGCCACGTCCCATCCGGCGGCCAGGAAGGTGTCGGCGATGGTGGAGCCGATGAAGCCGGCGCCGCCGGTGATGAGGATGCGCTTCGCCATGGTCGCTCCCGGTGGAGATCAGCCGCGCTCGGCGACCCGCTCGCGGAACCAGGGGACGGTGCGGCGCATCCCCTCCTCGAAGCCGACCTTCGGCGCCCAGCCGAGCAGCTCGCGGGCGCGCGTGATGTCGGGGCGGCGGACGCGCGGGTCGTCCTGCGGCAGGGGGCGGTGGACGACGGGGCAGCGCGAGCCGATGTGGCGCTGCACGGCGTCGGCGAACTCCCGGATGGTCATCTCCTCCGGGTTGCCGATGTTGACCGGCTCGGCCACGTCGGCGTGGAGGAGCCGCCAGATCCCCTCCACGTTGTCGTCGACGTAGCAGAAGCTGCGGGTCTGCGAGCCGTCGCCGAAGACGGTGATGGGCTCGCCGCGCAGCGCCTGGCCGACGAAGGCGGGCACCACCCGGCCGTCGTCGAGCCGCATGCGCGGGCCGTAGGTGTTGAAGATGCGGGCGATGCGCGTCTCGACGCCGCGGTAGCGCCGGTAGGCCATGGTGATGGCCTCGGCGAAGCGCTTGGCCTCGTCGTAGACGGCGCGCGGGCCGATGGGGTTGACGTTCCCCCAGTAGCTCTCGCGCTGCGGGTGCTCCAGCGGGTCGCCGTACACCTCGCTCGTGGAGGAGAGCACGAAGCGCGCCCCCTTCCGCTCCGCCAGCCGCAGCGCGTTGTCGACGCCCACCGAGCCGACGTGCATCGTCTCGAAGGGGTGCTTCAGGTAGTCGATGGGCGACGCCGGCGAGGCGAAGTCGAGCACGGCGTCGACCGGCCCCTCGACCTCGAGCGGCTGGCAGACGTCCTGCTCCAGGAGCTGGAAGCGCGGCTCGGCCTCGAGGTGGGCGAGGTTGCGCAGCGTGCCGGTGACGAGGTTGTCCACCCCGAGCACCGCCCAGCCCTCGGCGAGGAACCGGTCGGTGAGGTGGCTGCCGATGAACCCGGCCGCGCCGAGGATGACCGCCCGCTTCGCCGTCACGGCTTCAGCCCTTCTCCTGGCCCAGGTCGTCGAGCGTCAGCTGCCCCGGGAGGGCGCCGCGGTACTTCTCGAGCACGAGGTCGATGCCCTGGCGGATGTACTCGGCCACCGGGACCTTGGTCCGGTCGTGCAGGAGCTTGAGCCGCTCGCTCTGCTCCGGCGTGATGTAGACGGTGGTCGAGATCTTCTTCCGGGGCATGGCCGGCCGCGACCGAACGTATGTGACCATCGATGTGGTGTCAAACCGCGTCACCAGAGCCTTGAGCCCCCGCCGAGCGAGGGGCTAGAATCGGCGCCCTCCCTCCCTCAGAGGTCCGAAAAGCCCCATGCGCCGACTCCTCCTCCTCGCCGCCGCGCTGCTCGCCTCGGCCTGCGCCTCGCAGCAGAAGCTCGCCCCGGCGCCCGGCACCGAGAAGGCCCTCCCCGCCGCGCCCCCCGCCGGCGTCGCCAAGCCCGGCGAGACGCTCACCGAGTTCGACCTCAACCACGACGGGAAGCCGGACGTCTGGAAGTACACGGTGAAGGACGCCAGCGGGCAGGACGTGCTCGTCCGCAAGGAGAAGGACCTCAACAACGACGGCAAGGTCGACACCTGGGAGTACTACGCGGCGGACGGCACGCTCGCCAAGCTGGTGTACGACATGGACTTCGACGGGCGCCCCGACGTGACGCTCTACTTCGAGAAGGACCAGCTCGTCCGCAAGGAGTACGCCTTCGGCTTCGACGGCGTCCCGCACAGCTTCAGCTACTACGAGAAGAACAAGCTGGTGCGCAAGGAGCGGGACACCAACGGCGACGGCCGCATCGACTACTGGGAGTACTGGGAGAACGGCGAGATCGACCGCATCGGCGTCGACACCGACGGCGACGGCCAGGTCGACAAGTGGGAGAACCGCCGGACCGCTCAGGCGGCCGAGGCCGCGGCGCAGAAGTAGCTCAGAAGTAGAGGGTGAGCCCGAGCGCCGCCTCCGCCGCGGCGCCCTCCCCGGCCGTCCAGCGCAGCCCTACCCCGCCCGCCAGGGCGACGTCGCGCATCACGAGCCACTCCAGGCCGGCGCGCAGCCCGCCCGTCATGGCGGCGCCGCCGTCCGGCGCCCAGCGCGCCCCCACCTCCAGGCCCGCCGTCGGGCGCCACTCGCCCGCGTCCGGCGCCCAGCGCAGCCCGGCCGACGGCGCGGTGGCGAGGCTCGCCGCGCGGACCGAGGTCCGTGGCGCGGGCTCCAGCCGCAGCC
>DASTGK010000360.1:0-8817 GCA_035719085.1 Anaeromyxobacteraceae bacterium | reverse complement strand
GGGGCCGCTCCTCCACCTCGCCGTCGAGCTCGGCCGCCCAGAGCTCCGCGTCGAGCCACCAGGGCAGGTGGTGCGTGCGGCAGGCGTGGATGGCGCCGCCCGCGCCGGCCGCGACCCACGGGCCGGGTCCGCCGCCCGAGGGGACGGGCCAGGCGAAGCCGCTGAACGGGCCGACCGCGCCCGGCGCGAGGAACTTGTAGGCGATCACGGCGCGCCTCCGGGCCCGCGCCGCCAGGCGCGGAAGGCGGCGAGCAGCGCGTCGCGGGCGTCCGCGGGCAGCGCCTCCTCGGAGAGCCGGCCCGCCGCCGCCACCGCCCCGCGCAGCTGCGCCAGGTAGGTCCGGCACGGGGCGCAGAAGCAGAGGTGCGTCTCGAAGCGGGTCCGGTCGTCGAGCGGCAGCCGCCCCTCGAGGTAGTCGGTGACCAGCTCGACCAGCTCGGCGCAGGAGAGGTCGACGGTGGCGGGCGCGCTCATGGCCGGCCCTCCTCGCCGAGGTGGCGCTCCAGCGCGGCGCGCACCCTGGAGCGGGCCCGGTGGAGCAGCACGCGCTGGTTGGCCTCGGTGAGGCCGAGCAGGTCGCAGGCCTCGCGCGCCTCGAGCCCCTCCACGTCGCGCAGCGTGATGACGGCCCGCTGCGAGGGCGGCAGCCGCTCGATCTCCTCGCGCACCCGGCGCGCCGCCTCGGCCGAGATGAGCCGCTCCTCGGCGAAGGGCTGGGGCGGGCTGGCCCAGTGGCCCGGGTAGCGGGAGGCGACGTCGAGGAAGCGGTCCGGGTCGACCGCCGGGCCGGCGTCGTCCTCGCCGCCCTCGGCCTCGAGCGCCGAGAGCGGCACGCTGCGCCCGTCGCGCGCCCGGCGCGTGCGGGCGCAGTAGACGACGATGCGGAAGAGCCAGGTCTTCACCGAGCTGCGCCCCTCGAACCGCTCGGCGCCCCTCACGACGCCGAGCCAGGCCTCCTGGGCCACGTCCTCGGCGGCGGCGGCGCTCACGTAGGCGCGCGCCACGCGCAGCATGGCCGCCTGGTAGCGGTCGACGAGCGCGAGGAACGCCCGCTCGTCCCCCTGCCGCAGCGCCTCGAGGAGCGCCCCGTCGTCGCGCGCCGCCGGGCGCGACGCGTCGGGCTCGGGCGAGGCGATCGGCGGGGTGCCCGTCACGCGCTCCTCCTCGTCGCGGCGCCGGGCGAGGGCCGGGCCTGGACGGAGGGGAGTGTGGTGGGGCGGACGCTCCGTCGCGCGCCCAGGAGCGTGCGGACCCATCGTGGCCGGCCCAAGCGGCCGTTCGGGCCCCGGCAGGGCGGCCGGGCGGCGACGTTGGAGCTCCACGAACATCGGCGGCGCACGCCTCCTCGTCCTTCCGTGTGCGCTCGCGGCGCGCCGTTACACGGGCGCCGCCTCGCGAGGGTCCGGCGCTGCGGGCGCCGTAACGCCGGGAGCGCTCGCGCCACTCACCGGGTGACCTCGCACGACACGGAGAACCGCCATGAAGCGCCTGCCCCTCCTGCTGCTCCCGCTCCTCCCCCTGGCCCTCGTCGCCGCCGCCTGCGGCGCACCGCCGAGCGCCGCCGGCCCCGCGCCCACGGCGCAGGCCCGCTCCTCGGGCTCGCGGACCCTCTTCGTCCAGAGCGCCGTGGAGCACCCGGACTTCACCGTGACGCTGCCGCTGCACCGGGGCACGAGCCGCGGCCGCACCGTCTACTACGTCCTCTTCGACTCCTCGAGCGGCGAGGCCGCCCAGGCGCAGGGGATCAACGGCTCGCAGAAGCTCGCCAACGCCCGCGACACCGGCGCCGTGCAGCACGTCGCCGTGGTGGACGGCGTCGTCGACTTCCCCGCCTCGGTGAACTTCGCGGCCGGCGTGCCGAGCGTCGTGCCCGGCCCCGGAGGCTTCCCGCCGATCGCCTTCTCCTTCTCGGCCCAGGGCGAGCCCGGCTACAGCCCGCTCATCCAGCTGCCCGACGGCACGGTGGAGAACGCGCCGCAGGTGGCGAACGACACCGGCGTCGCGCCCAAGGTGGTGGCCATCGACGTCGCCGGCGGCACCGTGACGCTCGAGGAGACGGCCGGCTTCCAGGGCGGCAAGGGGGTGCGCTACGTCTCGACCGACTCCTCCCACCCGCTCGCCGCCACGCTCGAGAACGTCACCTTCACCACCACGCTCGACGCCGCGCCGACCGTGGGTGAGGACGGCACCGACTCCTCGCGCACCAGCCTGGCCGCCTTCGTGAACGGCCGCACCGGCGCCGGGAACCCGGAGCGCCAGGGGCTCAACTCGGCCATCCTCGACGGCCTCTCGCCGCTCAACGTGCTCCGCTGGAACCCGAGCCAGGGGCGCTACAGCCCGCTCTGGGACGTGCACCTGGCCGCCTGGACGGCCGCGGCCAAGGCGCAGGGGCTCGACCTGCGCCAGACCGACTGGGGCGACGTGGAGGGGCTCGCCTCCCACGGGCTCGTCACCGCGCCGGGCGGCGGCCCCTTCGCCGCGAGCGGCTTCATCGTCAACTGCCCGATCGTGAGCATGGACGAGTGATCCGCGGTGGCGCGTGCCGGGCCGGGGGACCCCGAAGAGGCCGCGGCCCGGCGCGCCCGTCCGGTTAGGCCCATGACTCCGGCGGGCAGCACGGCCGAGCCGGTCGCGGACTTCATCCCAGGAGACGACATGCAGCCCACGACCGCCCTGGATCTGACGAGCGCCCCGGCCCCCGAGGCGCTCGAGCGCTTCCGGCGCGACGTGGTGGCCGGCCTCTCGGCGCGCCCCCGCTCGCTCCCCTCGGTCTACTTCTACGACGACGAGGGCAGCCGGCTCTTCCAGCGGATCGCCGAGCTGCCCGAGTACTACCTGACGCGCACCGAGCGGGCCATCCTCGAGCGGCGCGCGCCCGAGATCGCCGCGCCGCTCGCCGGCCGGCCGGTCACGGTGGTCGATCTCGGCGCGGGCGACGGCGACAAGACGCGCCTCCTGCTCGCCGCGCTCCGGGAGCGGACGCCCCGCGTCGCCTACGCGCCGGTCGACGTCTCGGCGGCGGCGCTCGTCGAGGCGGGCGCGCGGGTGCGGGCGGAGTGGCCGGGGCTCGAGGTGGTGCCGGTGCCGGCCGACTACGCCGCCGGGCTGCGCTGGCTCGCCGGGCGGGAGGCCGAGGGGGCGCTCCTGGTCCTCCTCCTCGGCTCCAACGTCGGCAACCTGGAGCACCCGGCGGCGGCGGCGCTCTTCGCCGAGCTGCGGCGCGCGCTGCGCCCGGGCGACCACGCGCTCGTCGGCTTCGACCTCGTCAAGGAGGCCGCGGTGCTCCGCGCCGCCTACGACGACGCGGCCGGCGTCACCGCCGCCTTCAACCTGAACCTGCTCCACCGCATGAACCGCGAGCTCGGCGCCGACTTCGACCCGGGCGCCTTCGCCCACCGCGCCGCCTGGGTGCGGCGCCGCGCCAGGATGGAGAGCTTCCTCGTCAGCCGGCGCGCCCAGGTGGTGCACGTCGCCGGCCGGGCCTTCGAGCTCGGCCGCGGCGAGCGGATCCAGACCGAGATCTCCTGCAAGTACACGCCGGCGCGCGCCGCCCGCTTCGCGCGCGAGGCCGGCTTCGAGGAGGCCGGGCGCTTCACCGACGAGCGCGGCTGGTTCCTCGACGCGCTCTGGCGCGTGCCCGAGCGGGCGTAGCGAGCCCCCGCGGCGAGCCCTAGATCCCCTGCTGCAGGGGAGACCGAGGATCGAACGTGTTCTGCGAGCACCTCAGGGAAGCGAAGGACCCGATGCCCCGCACCATCAAGGGCTGCGAGGAGTGCCTGGCCAGCGGCAGCCACTGGGTGGCGCTGCGGCTCTGCCGCGTCTGCGGCCACGTCGGCTGCTGCGACTCGTCGCCGGGGAAGCACGCCACCCGCCACTTCCAGGAGACGCACCACGCGGTGATGCGCTCCATCGAGAAGGGCGAGAGCTGGACCTGGTGCTACGTGGACGAGAAGATGGTCGCCTGATCGCGCGCGCCGGAGCGGCCGCCTCACGCGCTCCTCGGCAGCGCCGCCTCCCTGGCCCCGAGCAGCTCGACCGCCGCCGCGATCGCCTCGCGCGAGCCGGCCAGCGCCAGCACGTCCCCCTCCCGCAGCGCCTCGCCGGCCGACGGGATCATCACGCCGCCCTCGGGGCGCCAGATGGCGAGGACGCTCGCGCCGGTCTGGCCGCGCAGGCCGATGGCGGCGAGGGTGAGGCCGACGGCGGCGCTCCCCCCCTCGAGCTTCACCGCCACCGGGTCGCCGATGCCCGGGAGGATCTGCTTCACCTGGGCGAGCGCGTCGCGCGTGGCGTCGGCGGCCTCGTGCTCGTGGCTCGCCGCCTGATGGGCCAGCGCCTCGACGATCACCTGGGCGCCGGCCCGGACGTGGCCGTGCAGGTTGGAGGCGCCGCGCCAGAAGCCGACGCCGAGCACCACCAGCACGCTCGCCAGCACCGCCGGGCCGGAGGCGGCCGGCAGGAACGGGGCCGTCACCGCCAGGATGGGCACGCCGGTGAGGAGCACGGTGGCGAGCTGCACGGTGAGGACGAGCGCCCGGCGCGGCGCCGCGGCCAGGTCGGGGCGGGCCTCGGCCTGCTCCGGCAGCGCGGCGGCCGAGAGCGTCTCGCCCATGCGGCGGGCGTTGCGCACGAGGCCGACCACGAACGGGATGGAGAGGAGGCCGCCGGCCGCGGCGACGAGCCAGCCGGCCGCCCGCGCGCCGATCCCCAGGTGCGCCTCGAGGGCGTGGGCGCCCCGCGCCATGGCGAGCGACAGGCCGATGACGATGCCGGTGATGGCGGCGGCGTCGACGAGCAGCGCCCGCACGATGCGGCGGGCCCGGGCGGCGCTGGTCTGGCGCCGCGGCGAGGTCCGCACCTGCTCGATCCAGCTCCCGTAGAGCGCCGCCACCGTCTGCAGCGGCCGCGGCAGCTTCCGGTCGACGAGGGCGGCGGCCGGCCCGGCGGCGCGGATGAGCCAGGGGGTGGTGAGGGCGGTGACGGCCGAGACCGACACCGCCACCGGGAGCAGAAAGCCGCGCGTCGCGCCGAGCGAGAGGCCGAGCCCGGCGATGATGAAGGAGAACTCGCCGATCTGAGCGAGGCTCATGGCCGCCTGCACCGAGGTGCGCGTCCCCTGGCCGGTGAGGAAGGCGCCGAAGGAGACGCCGAGGAGCTTGCCGAGGAGGACCACCAGCGTGAGCGCCAGCACCGCGCCCCAGTGGGCCAGCACCACCGCCGGGTCGATGAGCATGCCGACCGAGACGAAGAAGACGGCGGCGAACATGTCGCGCACCGGGTGGACGAGCCGCTCCACGGCGGCCGCCTCGCCCGACTCGGCCACCAGCGACCCGGCGATGAAGGCGCCGAGCGCCACCGAGTAGCCGAGCTCCTCGGCGAGGAGCGCCACGCCGAAGCAGAGGCCCAGCGTGGCGACCAGCGTCGTCTCCGGCCGGTCGAGGTGGCGCACCCAGCGGATGGCGCGCGGCACCACCAGCATGCCGACGGCCAGCAGCGCGGCGAGGAAGAGGCCGAGCCGGCCGGCGGTGAGCGCCAGCGCGCCGGCCGAGAGCCCCGCGCCGCGGGCGAGCGCGGTGAGCACCGTCATGAGGACGATGGCGATGAGGTCCTCGGCCACCAGCACGCCGACCACGAAGTCGCGCAGCCGCCCGCGGATGCCCAGCTCGTCGAAGGCCTTGGCGATGATGGTGGTGGAGGAGATGGCGATGACGGCGCCGGCGAAGACGCTCTCCAGCAGCGTCCAGCCGAAGGCCCGCCCGGTGACGAAGCCGAGCCAGACCATGAGGCTCGTCTCGACGAGCGCCGTGAGCCCCGCCGTCGGCCCCACCTCGGCCAGCTTGCGCACCCGGAACTCGAGCCCGAGGGCGAACATGAGCAGGATGACGCCCAGGTCCGAGAGGGTCTGGACGATCTGCCGGTCGGCGAGGAGCGGCACCGGCACCGACGGCCCGACGATGAGGCCGGCCAGCAGGTAGCCGAGCACCACCGGCTGGCGCAGCCGCTGGAAGAGGACGGTGGTGACCGCGGCGACCCCGAGGACGACCGCCAGGGCGACGAGGAAGTCGTGGGCGCCGTGCATCCCCGCTCTGTAACACGGCCCGGCGCCGCCACCGGGACGCCGCGTCGCGCCGCCGGCCGAACCGCCCACGATCCACGTCCCCCGCCCGCCCGCGCGGGTCGCCTCCGGAGCGCCACCCGGCCCGGGACTCCGCTCGGCGTGCAACGTCCCTCCCGGTGCGGCGCGCGCGCCGCGCGCTCCGGTTAGTGACCGTTTGCACCCATGACCGCGCCCCTCACCCTCGCCCAGCTGGCCGATCGGATCGCCGCCGTGGTCGGCCCCGCCAACTGCCTGCGCGACCCGGCGGAGCTCGAGACCTACGCCTGCGACGGCCTCACCCACCGGCGCGTCCGGCCGGCGCTCGTCGTCCTGCCCGGCTCGACCGGCGAGGTGGCCGAGGTGGTCCAGCTCTGCCGCGCCGCCGACCTCCCCATCGTGCCGCGCGGCTCGGGCACCGGCCTCTCCGGCGGCGCCCGTCCGGTCGAGGGCGGCGTGGTGGTGGGCCTCTCGCGCATGCGGCGCATCCTGGAGGTGGACCTCGAGAACGGGCGGATGCGCGTCGAGCCGGGCGTCGTCAACCTGGACGTCTCGGCGCGCGTCGGCGGCCAGGGCTTCTTCTACGCGCCCGACCCGTCGTCGCAGGGCGTCTGCACCGTGGGCGGCAACGTGGCCGAGAACTCGGGCGGCGCCCACTGCCTCAAGTACGGCTTCACCGTGAACCACGTGCTCGGCGCGCGCGTGGTGCTCGACGACGGCGAGGTGGTCGACCTGGGCGGCACGGCGCTCGACGTCCCGGGCTACGACCTGCTCGCCGCGCTGGTCGGCGGCGAGGGGATGCTCGGCATCGTCACCGAGGTGACGCTCCGGCTCCTGCGCAAGCCGGAGGCGACGCGCACCTTCCTCGCCATCTTCCCCTCCACCGACGAGGCGGGCGAGGCGGTGTCGCGCATCATCGCGGCCGGCGTCCTGCCGGCGGCGGTGGAGATGATGGACGCGCTCGCCATCCAGGCGGCCAAGGCGGCCACCGGGCTCGACTGGCCGGACGAGGGGGCGCTCCTCCTCATGGACGTGGACGGCCCGACGGCCGAGGCCGAGGACACCGCCGCCCGCTCGCTGGACATCGCCAAGGCGTGCGGGGCGCGCCTGGTGCGTCAGCCGCGCGACGAGGCGGAGCGCCAGATGATGTGGAAGGGGCGCAAGAGCGCCTTCGCCGCGGTGGGGCGCATCTCGCCCGGCTACCTGGTGGAGGACGGCGTCATCCCGCGCAAGGAGATCGCGCGGGTGCTCCGCGACATCGCCGCCATGGCCGCCGCGTCCGGGCTGCGCGTCGCCAACGTCTTCCACGCCGGCGACGGCAACCTCCACCCGCTCGTCCTCTACGACACCGCCGTGCCGGGCGAGCTCCAGAAGGCCGAGCAGCTCGGCGCCGACATCCTGGCGCTCTGCGTCCGGCTCGGCGGCTCGATCACCGGCGAGCACGGCGTCGGCGCCGAGAAGGCGGCGGCCATGGCGCTCCAGTTCTCGGAGGCCGACCTCGAGACCATGGCGCTGGTGCGCTGCGCCTTCGATCCCGAGGCCCGCTTCAACCCGGGCAAGGTCTTCCCCACGCCGCGCCTCTGCGGCGAGGCCCCGGGCCCCTACACGCCCCACCCGGCCGAGCTGGCCGGCCTGGCGGAGCGGCTCTGATGGTCCCCTCCCTGCCCGCCTCGCGCCCCGGGACCGCGGCCGACGCGGTGGCGGGGCTCGTGCCGCGCCTGGTCTCCGAGCCGCGCGACCTCGACGAGGCGGCGGCGGCGCTCGGCGAGGCGGCGCGTCAGCAGCTCGCCGTCGCCTTCGTCGGCGGCGGCACCGACCTCGGCCTCGGCGCGCCGCCCGAGCGGCTCGACGCCGTCGTCCGCACCGGCCGGCTCGACCGCGTCGTCGAGTACGAGCCGGCCGACCAGATCGTGGTGGCCGAGGCCGGGCTCACCGTGGCCGGGCTGCAGGCGGTGCTGGCGAAGGAGCGGCAGCGGCTGGCGCTCGACCCGCCCTGGCCGGAGCGTGCCACCCTCGGCGGCGTCGTGGCGGCCAACGCCTTCGGCCCGCTCCGCACCCGCCACGGCGCGGCGCGCGACCTCCTCATCGGCATGACGCTGGTGCGGGCCGACGGCCAGGTGGTCCGGGCCGGCGGCAAGGTGGTGAAGAACGTGGCCGGCTTCGACCTCTTCCGGCTGCAGGTCGGCGCGCTCGGCACGCTGGCGCTCGTGGCCCGCGTCGCCTTCCGCGTCCACCCGCTGCCGGAGGTGCGCCGCACGGTCTGGTTCCCGCGGCTGGCGCCGGGCGACGCCTGGGCGCTCTCGCGCCTCCTGCGCCAGGCGCAGCTCGAGCCGGCGGCGCTCGCGGCGGTGGGGGGCGCGGCGCGGCTCGAGGCGGGCGTGGCCTTCGAGGGGTTCGAGAAGGGCGTGGCCGATCAGGTGACCCGCACGCTCACGCTGGCGCGGGCCGCCGGCCTCCCGGCCGAGCCGGCGCCCGAGGGCGGCCGCGCCTTCTGGGAGCGGCACGACGAGGCGCGGCGGTCGGGGAGCTTCGCGGCGCGCCTCTCGGCGCTGCCGTCGCGGCTGGCGGCGGTGGCTGGCTGGGCCGTGGGGCCGCTCGAGGGGGCGCTCGCGGGCGCGCGCGTGGTCGCCTCCCCGTCGCTCGGCCTCGCCGAGGTGCGCGGCGAGCCGGCCGGCGAGGCGGAGGTGGTGGCGGCCGTCGGCGCGGCGCGCGGGGCGCTGCTC
>DASTGK010000359.1:0-9030 GCA_035719085.1 Anaeromyxobacteraceae bacterium | reverse complement strand
AGCGCGCGCTGGAACTCGGCTTCGTGAACGAGCTTTTCGACACGCAGGAGCAGATGCTGGCCCACGTGATGGACATCGCGCGCGAGATCGCCTCGAAGTCGCCGCTCGCGGTAGCATCCCTCGTCGCGGAGCCATACGGCGCGGCGGACGTGGGCGGGGATGGTGGGCCGCGGACCGGCCTCCGCTAAGGCGTCGCTGGGCGACCGAGGATCGGCGCTCGGCGTGGCACGCGGCTTCTTCACGAGGGCGCGCCGGCTCGCCTGCCTGGCGAGGAGAAGATCGAGCCCGGCCTCCAGGATCTCCTCCTCGCTGGCGCCAGGGCGCGAGTGGGACAGGGCGTCGCGCGCCGCCGCGAGCTTCTCGAGCAGGCGCCGGCTTACGGTGAGGTGGAGGCGGCTGCGGTCTGCCGTGAGCGGGACGACCTCGACCGGGCGAGCCGATGCGGGCGCTGCCGGGGCGGACGTCGCCGCCGACCGGCAGATCTCGGCAAGCGTCGCGGCCGGTGACAGCGCGGGGGTCGGGACCGCGGCCAGGAGGGGCGCCGCGCTTCCGCCGCTCACGGCCGGGGTTGGTTCAGACGTCTGAACCGACCCCGCGTCCGCCTGGCGTGGCGAGATGGGCGTCACGACCACGCGCGACGGCACGCACCCCCGAGGCGCCAGCTCGGCGGCGACCTCCTTCGCCTCGCGGGCCGAGCGGTGGAAGAAGCGGGGCAGAACCTCGGCCTCGTTCTGTGGCGTCAGGACCCGGGCCAGCTCGACCACGCTCGACAAGCAGAGCCGGCCGTCGCGGAGTGGCGCTTCGAGCCCAGCGTGCTTCTGCAGCAGCTCCGCCGCCACCTTGCGGTGGAAGGCGGCCCCCTTGGAGAGGCCGAGCTCGCGGTGCAGGTAGTACCAGAGGCTCGTATGGCCCAGCTCGACCCACAGCCGGCGGCGGTCGAAGTCGACCAGGGCGAGGAGGAAGTCGGCCATGGCGGCCTGCTCGCCGCGGAGCAGGTCGGCGAGGCGTCGGGAGGTGTCGCGTGCGGTGGTGGTGGCCATGCACGTATCGTCTCATGCGTTTTCGACCCCTCCTGAAACGCACGGAATGGCCCATAGGCGGGCGCTCTCCAGGGCGGCCTTCGCACCCCTCGTCCCGCTGGCGCGGCGCTCAGGGCCGCGTGCCCGGGCGTCAGGAAGGGCGCTGCCGCGGGGGTCGGTGACCGCTGGCGCGCCGGGGGTTCCTTTGCGTCAAGAATAATCGTAGTCGGACCCAAACGGTGACTCGCTGCGATCCCGCAGCGGGGAACGGGTCCACTGCCCGGCTGAGAAGCTCGCCTCGTTCGGCTCATCCCCGCGTGCGCGGGGAACGGACCTACGAGACGTCGGCCGGGGCGCTCGCCGCCGGCTCATCCCCGCGTGCGCGGGGAACGGACCGCGCGAGCGCCGTCCCACCACGGACCGATCAGCTCATCCCCGCGTGCGCGGGGAACGGGGCAACCTGGTGTCACCAGCCAGGCTCATGGGGCCACCCCTCGCCAACCACATGGGGCCGTGTGAACGGCGGCCTGGAATCGTAGGAATCTGACGGTCGGGTCGATCCGGGAGTCAGGTCGGGGGCGCATCGAAGAGGCGGCGCCGGATGAGGTCTTCTGGGACCTGCTCCGCGCTTAGGACGTCCCACCACGGTGCCTTCTCCAAGTCCTCGAAGCGACGGAGCAGCTGCTCGATGGCGACGAGGTGCCGTTCGTTCTCTGCGGCGAGGTCGGCCATGGCGGAGACCAGATCGTCGGCGCCCGGCCTGCCGCTCCAGAGCTCGAGGGTGAGGCGGCGGAAGTCCAGGCTGACGCGCAGATCATCCAGGCGATCGCGGCACTCAGACGCGCAGTCTCTCCCGGTCTCGAAGGACGACCGGAAGGTGCCAGCCGTGTTCTGCACGATCTTGTCGAGTTCCTGCGTCTCCCGGCGAAGCCGGCGCTCTTGTCTCTCGGCCTTGCTGGGCTTCTTCTTCTCGCGGCGAGACATTTCACGCTCCGAGCAGCGCGGTGTAGTGACCACCGGGTGTGTCGCCCATCATGCGCCGGGAGCGGCCCCGATGACAGCTTCCGCGAGGGCCGCTGCGGTCTTTGCGGGGCGGTCTTCCATGTCTGCCGGCGCTGCGATCGGTGGCAGCAGTACTGCGGGGCAACCTGCAGCGAGGCCGGCAAGAAGGCGTCCCGGAGGTCGGCGGCGCGGCGCTACCAGGCCACCGCCGCCGGGAAGCGGGACCACGCGGCCCGGCAGGCGAGCTACCGCGCCCGACAGAAAGTGACGCATCTGGGTATCCAGGAAGTTGACCCAGCGGGCAGCTTGGGCGTTCGAGCCGATCGGGCCGCGGCGATGGTCGTCGCCGTCGCGTTCGGCACCCCGAGTGCGCCCCATGCCGAGACCACGCCTCATCTGCAAGCCGTCACCGGAGCTGACCCGCCTCTACCTGACGTGGGGGGAGACCGAGATGCTCCGGGCGGCCCTGCCGCCGCCTGGAGCCCAGCACCCGAGCGCGGCGCCGACCCTGCTGGAGGGGCTGTCGCTGTGGCTGCAGCGCCCGCTGTCCGTTGTGCTGTGTGCGGACGCCGAGGAGACCTCGTCCGCGTTGGGCCTCTGCGACGGCTTCGGCATCGGCCGCGAGACCCTGCACTACGACGTCGAGGTCGTTGACCCGAGGCGCCCGCGACGCGGGCTCGGGCCCTTCCGGGACCTGCGCCAGCTCAGCCTGCAGGTGGGCCGGTGACGACGCCGGAGGCCGAGGCGGAGATCCTCCGCCTGCACTACGCGGAGCACTGGCGCGTCGGCACCATCGCCGCCCAGCTCGGGGTCCACCCCGACGTGGTCCGCCGCGTCCTCGGGCTCGGGGCGGCGCGCCCAGAGGCCCCACCGCGGCCGCGGCTCGTCGATCCGTATCGAGCCTTCATCGCCGAGACGCTGGCCCGCTACCCGCGGCTGCGCGCCACCCGGCTGCACGACATGGTTGCCCAGCGTGGCTACACCGGCGCGGTTCGGACGCTGCGCGAGTACGTGGCCGAGGTCCGGCCCAAGCCCCGGCGGGAGGTGTACCTCCGCACCGAGCCGCTCCCCGGCGAGCAGGCGCAGGTCGACTGGGCCTACGTCGGCAAGGTCGCCGTGCCAGGCGGGGAGCGGGCGCTCTGGCTCTTCGTCATTGTGCTCTCGCACTCGCGCGCCCTCTGGGGCGAGTTCGTCTTCGACCTCACCGTCCACTCGCTCACCCGGTCGCTGGTCCGCTCCGCCAAGGCGTTCGGTGGGGTTCCTCGTCAGTGGCTCTTCGACAACCCGAAGATCGTCGTCCTCGAGCGGCGCGGCGACGCGGTGCGCTTCCACCCCGTGCTCCTCGACCTCTGCGGGAAGATGCGCGTGGAGCCGCGCCTCTGCGCCGTCGCCCGGCCGGAGCACAAGGGCCGGGTCGAGCGAGCCGTCCGCTACCTGCGCGACCGCTTCCTGGCCGGGCGCACCATCACCGGCATCGCCGAGGGCAACGCCCAGCTCCTGCGGTTCCTCGCCGAGATCGCGCAGCCGCGCCCGCACCCCGTGCTGGCCCCCAGGACCGTCGCAGACGTGCTCGCCGAGGAGCGCCACCGCCTCCTCGCGCTGCCCGAGCCGCTGCCCGACACCGACCGGGTCGAGCCGGCCGGCGCCGACTCCCAAGCGTTCGTCCGCTTCGATACCAACCGGTACTCCGTGCCCACCGACCACGCCGACCGCGCCCTGACGCTGGTGGCGGACGACACCACCGTGCGCGTGCTCGACGGGGCCACCCGCATCGCCCACCACCAGCGCGACTACGGCAAGCGCCAGGTGATCGAGCTACCCGAGCATCGCGCGGCCCTCGTCGCCGAGCGTCGCGCCGCGCGGGACCTCAAGGGCCGGGACCGCCTCCGCGCCGTCGCGCCCGACTTCGGCGTGCTCCTCGACCGCTGGGCGCTGACCGGGTCGAGCCTCGCCATCCTGGTCACCCGCGCCATCAAGCTCCTGGATCTCTACGGCGACGAGGTGTTCGCCGCCGCGGTGACGGAGATCGTCGCCCGCGGCCTTCGCGACACCGGCGCGCTGGCCGTCGCCTGCGACCGCCTGCGCGTCGAGCGCCGCCGTCCTGTCCCCGTCGACCTTCACCTGCCCGACCACGCCGACGACCGCGACGTCGTCCCCCATGACCTGGAGACCTACGATGCCGACTGACCCGACTGACCTCACCGCCCAGCTCGCCGGCCTCGGCTTCCGCGCCGGTCGCGAGGCCCTGGCCGCCTTCCTGGTCCACGCGCACAAGAGCCGCCTCGGCCCCACCGAGTCCATCGAGGCGCTGGTCGCGCTCGAGCGTCGCGCCCGAGAAGCCACCAACCTGGCCAGCCGCACCCGCGCCGCTTACCTCGGCGCCTTCAAGCCTATCGACCGCTTCGATTGGGCCCACCCTCGCAAGATCGATCGGGAGCTCGTCGAGCGGCTCACCACCCTCGACTTCGTCGGCCGCGGCGAAAACGTGCTCCTACGTGGCCAGTCCGGCGTCGGCAAGACCATGCTCGCCAAGAACATCGGCCACGCCGCCCTGCTCGCCGGCAAGACCGTCCGCTTCACGACCCTGGCCGCAGCGCTCGCCGACCTCCTCCAACAGGAGTCGCTCCCCGCCTTCGAGCGCCGACTCAAGCGGTACACCCGGCCAGACCTCCTGATCCTCGACGAGCTCGGCTACCTGCCCTGCGACAGCCGCGCCGCCGACATCCTCTTCAACATCATCAGCCGTCGCCACGAGCACCGCTCGACCATCATCTCCACCAACCTGGCCTTCAAGCAGTGGGGCACCGTCTTCCCCGGCGCCGCCTGCGTCGTCGCCCTTGTCGACCGCTTCGCCCAGCACTGCCACAAGGTCGACATCGACGCTGACTCCTGGCGCGACCGCCACGCCTTCGAGCGCGACGACTCGCCCGAGAAGCCTCCGCCCAGCCGGCCCTCCAGGAGGCGGTGAGCCCTACGTGCCGACGCGCTACGCCTCGACTCGACCGTCACTTTTCGACGGAGGCCGGCCGCCGTCTACAGGGCCGGGGTGAGACGCGAGCGACCGGCTCTTTGATGGCATGAATCGACCGCTCGCGTCGAGTCCACTGACCCGGTGCGAATTCCGTAGGGACCACTTCCCCACCAGTGCCGCCCAGCAACTGACCTGCTAGCCCGGCACGATGAGCTCAGTCGCTACAAGGAATGCACCACAGGTCTGTGCGATCGCTTCGGCCCCGCGGGCGTTTGCAAACAGGTGCGAATGACAGGACCTTCTTCGGCCCGCGGCGGAGTCCAGCGGTTGTTGGATGCGGAAGAACGCCGACGGTGGCTCGAATGCTTGGGGGAAGCCGAATATCTCAACGATGTTTCCGCTGGGTGGTGGCGCTCTGCGCAGAGAGCAGCCCGGCGGCGGAGCGATGGCTACGAGCGCGTGCAGCACGTAGTACGTGCCCGCACCGTCTATTTCGACGGGAAGGAATTCCAGTTCACGGAAGTCCCCAAGTGCAGCCCTCACTCGCTCGGATACAGCGAGTGCGTTGGGGTTGAAGAGCACTTCGGTCGCGCCACGGCTGGGGTCTGCGAGTTGGAGCTTCGAAGGCGTCCACTCCGCGATGAGTGACGTCGCTCGCCGCAAGCGCTCGTCGTCCCAGAGATACCGCTCGTCGTCAAACCAGGCCGCCGCGAAGTCGCCTGAGGGCGTCGAAGCGGCGTGGATCTTGGATACGGACATGCCGCCTATCACCGTAGAGGAACCCACGCTGGCGCGCCATGTTGCCGACCTCAAGGGGAGACGCGAGCGACCGCTATTCATGTCGCAATATGAATGGGTCGCTCGCGTCGAGCCCTACCGCCGCCGCTTCTGCCGGGGATGGACGGGGCGCTTCTCGACCGGGCGCTCGGGCGGTGGCCCGGCCTTGTCGACGGTGGGCTTCTGGCGCGGGCGGTAGGACTCGCCCTCGATGACGAGGTCGTAGGCGGCGTTCTGGAAGCGGTCGATGGCGCTCTGGGCGAGCAGGGCGTCGTCGAAGGTCGTGAGCCACTCGGCGGTGTCGCGGTTGCTGGTGACCACCGTGGCGGCGCGGCCGGTGCGCTCGACGAAGAGCTGGTAGACGTCGCGGCTCTCCTCGCGGGTCATGGACTCGAGGGCGAAGTCGTCGATGACGAGCAGATCGACGGCGATGAGCTCGGCCATGAGGCCATCGCGGGAGTTGTCGAGGCGGCTCTGCCGCAGCAGGCGTAGAAGCGCGTCGGCTCGGTGGAAGCGCACGTTGTAGCCGGCCTTGCAAGCGAGGTGGCCGAGGGCGCTGGCGAGGTAGGTCTTGCCGACGCCGACCGGCCCGAGGATGACCACATTCCGCGCGTCGTCGGCGAAGCGCAGGCTGCACAGCTCCTGGAAGACGCGCTTGTCGAAGTGCACCTTAGCGGTCTTGTCCCAGCGCTCCACGACCATGTCGGGGTCGAGCCCGGCCTCGGCGGCGCGGTGGCGCGCGGCTGATGCGCGCCGCCGCTCGATCTCGTCGACGAGCAGCATGAGCAGGAGGTCGTCGAAGGGAGTCGCGTCCTTCTCGGCGAGGGCGATGCGCTCGGGCAGCGTCGGGAGGCTGCCGCCGAGGCGCAGGCGCTTGAGCGCGGCGGCGAGCTCCGGGGCCACGGTCCGGGCCTTCACGGCGCACCTCCGTCGTTCGGCCGGCGGGTGGCGAAGAGCTCCGGCGCCCGGGCGAATCGGCCGGGGAGCTGGACGACCTTGCCGGCCGCCTCGCCGTCGGACTCGCAGGCCCGAGCCAGCTTGAGCAGCCGCTCGATGCGGGGGACGTCGTGGACCTCGAAGCCGATGGCCCGCTGGCAGGCCGCCTCCACCCGCTCCGCGCCGTATCGGTCGCACAGCCTCACCAGCGCCTGGGCCTGGCGCATCTTCGACCACGGCAGCGGCCCGCCGAGGAGCTTCTGGGCGAAGGCGCCGACGGATGGCCCCCGCTGGTGAGCGGCCGCCACGAGGGCGTCGACGCTGCGCAGGGCGTAGGCGGTCCGGGTGCGCCGGGTCGGTGGAGCGCTTGCCCGGCGCGACGCGAGCGTGCACTTTCACCAGCTCGAGGCCGCCGTAGAAGCGCACGCTCTTCGAGTCGAGCCGGTAGTCGAGCTGCCGGCCGATGTAGGCGGTCGGCACCGAGTAGAGGCTGCGCGCCACCTGCAGGTGGTGGTCGGGATGCACCTTGGCCACGCCCCACGTCGGGATGTCGAAGCGCTCCTGCGGCGGCGGCAGGAGGTGGGCCTTCTCCTCGGCCTCGAAGACGGTGAGGGGCACCGCGCGGGTGGTGCCGTGGACGCGCTGCCCGGCGACGTCGCGCCCATGCCTCGATCCGGTCGCCGACCGGCACCAGAGCCTTCCAGGCGTCCGACGGCGCCGGCGTCGGCCGAGCCTGGACCCGCCCACCGACCTCGCCCACCAGCTCGTCGGTCAGCTCGACGCCGACGCGGACGCCGCACAGCCTGGCCGCCTCGTAGTACCGCTTCACGGTCTTGCGATCCGCGCCGCACTCACGCGCCGCGCGCCGCACGGCCTCGCCGGCCAAAAAGCGGCCCAGCAACTCCCTCACGTCCACCATCGTCAACTCCCGAAAGCTCATCGTCGCCCTCCTGGCTCACCCCAGGGTGCCGGGAGGGGACGACGTTGACTGCCTTCGGCCGCTGCGCGCGGTGCCCTACGCCGCCAGGCTCACGGGGTGGTCCCATGACCCTGAACAGCGCCTGGCCCCATGACCCTGAACATTCAGGGCCGCCTCACCCCGGGGGGTGGTCCCATGTGCCTGGCGAGAGGGTGGCCCCATGAGGCTGGCGATCTCCGCCTCGGCCGGTCCCTTGTGGCTGGAAACCGACAGCGGCGGCGAGCGGCGCGATCATGGCCCGCTCGGCTCATCCCCGCGTGCGCGGGGAACGGAAGCGCAGGACGCCCTGCGCCGCCACCACCACCGGCTCATCCCCGCGTGCGCGGGGAACGGCGCCAGATCGGCCGCATCAGAGACTCCTCCGGCGGCTCATCCCCGCGTGCGCGGGGAACGGGTCCTCCCGGGCGAGGTCACTCGGCGAGAGCTTGGCTCATCCCCGCGTGCACGGCTCATCCCCGCGTGCGCGGGGAACGGGGCCATTCCGACCGTCTCCATCACCGGCAACGTGGCTCATCCCCGCGTGCGCGGGGAACGGGCGATCGTGGCTCCGCGCCTCGCTGCGGAGATCCGGCTCATCCACGCGTGCGCGGGGAACGGTCGGGCGAGCGCGTCGAGGTCGGCGCTCGCCACGGCTCATCCCCGCGTGCGCGGGGAACGGCAGACCTCCCGGGCCAGCGGGAGCTTCGTGCCCGGCTCATCCCCGCGTGCGCGGGGAACGGCGGGGGAACGCGCTCCTCGCGCTGGTGGCGGCCGGCTCATCCCCGCGTGCGCGGGGAACGGCTCCGCGGCGCGCCGTGGGCGGCCGGCTTCGTCGGCTCATCCCCGCGTGCGCGGGGAACGGCTCCCCTTGCCGCTCCGCTCCACCTCCACGGTCGGCTCATCCCCGCGTGCGCGGGGAACGGGCCGCGATCACCTCATCGCGCCAGTCCTCGATCGGCTCATCCCCGCGTGCGCGGGGAACGGGACGTCACCACGATCAAGGGGCGGTTCCTCTACGGCTCATCCCCGCGTGCGCGGGGAACGGTCGTCCGGCGGGATCGCCGTGTAGTCGAACCCCGGCTCATCCCCGCGTGCGCGGGGAACGGCTGGTCTACCGGCACCGCGCCCGCGTTCACCGCGGCTCATCCCCGCGTGCGCGGGGAACGGGCGGTGTACCCGACGCTAGGGCCGCCGCCCGGCGGCTCATCCCCGCGTGCGCGGGGAACGGTTCTGCAGCCTCGAGTCCGCGATGCTGACGTTCGGCTCATCCCCGCGTGCGCGGGGAACGGAACGTGTCCACCGACTTCTTCTCGTCGGGGGTCGGCTCATCCCCGCGTGCGCGGGGAACGGATGGCGAGCGCGCCGCC
>DASTGK010000358.1:0-2089 GCA_035719085.1 Anaeromyxobacteraceae bacterium | reverse complement strand
GGGTCGACGCGCAGGTGGAGGGCCGCGCCGAAGGGGGCGACGGCCCGAACGCCCGGGTCCTGCCGCAGCCGATCGCCCGCCGGGCCGAGCCCCTTGCCGCGGGCCACCAGCACGCGGTCGGGCACCCAGGTGCGCTTCAGGCCAGCCGGCGTGTCGAGCGCCACGAGCCGGCCGTCGACCATGAGGCCGATGCGCCGGCAGTACTCCGCCTCGTCGAGGTAGTGGGTGGTGACGAAGACGGTGGTCCCCTCGGCCGCCAGCTCGCGGATGAGCCGCCAGAAGGAGCGGCGCGCCACCGGGTCGACGCCGGCCGTCGGCTCGTCGAGGAAGACGACGCCGGGCCGGTGCAGGAGCGAGGAGGAGAGCGCCAGCCGCTGGCGCAGCCCGCCCGGCAGCTCGCCGGTGGTGGCGCCGCCCTGGCCGGCCAGGTCGACCCGCTCGAGCAGCTCCTCGGCGCGCCGGCGCAGCGCCGCCCCCTCGAGCCCATAGGCGGCGCCGAAGAAGAGGAGGTTCTCCATGACCGGCAGGTCGAGGTAGAGCGAGAACTTCTGGCTCATGTAGCCGATCGACTGCTTCACCAGGTCGGGCCGGCGCGCCACGTCGTGGCCGGCCACCGTCGCCTCGCCCCCGCTGGGCGTGAGGAGCCCGATGAGCATGCGGATGGTGGTGCTCTTGCCGGCGCCGTTGGCGCCGAGGTACCCGAAGATCTCCCCCTGCTCCACCTCGAAGGAGACCCGGTCGACGGCGGTGAAGGCGCCGAAGCGGCGGGTCAGGTCGCGCGCGGTGACGGCCGTCATGGCGCGGCCACCCCCGGGGCGGGCGCGGCGCCGGCCCCCTCGATGGCGTCGACGAAGAGCTCCTCGAAGCTCGGCTTCGGGTGGCCCTGGCGCTCGAAGGCGCCGAGGAGCCGCTCCGGCGGCCCCTCGAGCAGGAGCCGGCCGCGGTGCATCAACCCCACCCGGTGGCAGCGCTCCGCCTCGTCCATGTACGGGGTGGAGACCAGCACCGCCATGCCGCCGTGGACGAACTCGTGGAGCAGCGCCCAGAGCTCGCGGCGCGACACCGGGTCGACGCCGTTGGTCGGCTCGTCGAGCAGCAGCACCTCGGGCTGGTGGAGCAGGGCGCAGGCGAGCGCGAGCTTCTTGTACATGCCGCCCGAGAGCTGGTCGGCGCGCCGGCCGGTGAAGGGGGCGAGCCGGGTGATGGCGAGCAGCCGGTCGGCCCGCTCGCGGAAGACGGCGCGCGGCAGCACCGAGAGCCGGGCGAAGAAGCGCAGGTTCTCGGCCACGGTCAGGTCGCGGTAGAGGCTGTACTGCTGCGGCATGAGCCCGAGCCGCTCGCGCACCGCGCCGTCGCGCAGCGGGTCGAGGCCGAGGACGCGCGCCTCCCCCGCGTCGGGGGCGAGGAGCCCGGAGAGCGCGCGGATGGCGGTGGTCTTGCCGGCGCCGTCCGGCCCGACGAGGCCGAAGAGCTCCCCGGGCTGCACCTCGAAGGCGAGCCCGTCGAGCGCCGTCACGGCGCCGAAGCGCCGGACGAGCCCGCGGGCCTCGAGGGCCGGCCCGGTGGACGAGGCGGCTTCCACGGCTACCGCCCCGTGCCCGGCAGGACCACCTGCACCGGCATGCCGGCGCGCAGCTTGCCGCCGCGGTTCTTCACGGTCACCTCGACCGGGTAGACGAGCCGGTCGCGGTCGGTGCGGGTGACGATGTTGCGCGGCGTGAACTCGGCCTCGACGGCGACGGTCCGCACCGTCCCCCCGAAGGTCTCGCCGGGGAAGGCGTCCGCGACCACCTGGGCCGGGGCGCCGGGCTTCACCGCGCCCACCTCGGCGTTCGGCAGGTAGAAGGTGGCCTTCGGCTCGGAGAGGTCGACGAGCCGCACCAGCGTCGCGCCGGCCGCCGCCAGCTCGCCCGCCTCGTGCGGCAGCTTGGAGACCTCGGCCGCCCGCGGCGCCCGCACCTCGCACTCGCCGGCGAGGAGCCGGGCCCGCGCCACCGCCGCCTCGCCCGCCTTCACCTGGGCCGCCGCCGCCTCGGCCTGCGCCCCGGCCGCCCGGATGCCCACCTCGGCGGCGCGCGCCTGCGCCTCG
>DASTGK010000357.1:0-3183 GCA_035719085.1 Anaeromyxobacteraceae bacterium | reverse complement strand
GGGGCGCACCCGCGCCTGGGTGGCGGCGCGGACCACGTGGACGAGCCGCTGGGCCGACTCCTCGAGGAAGCCCTTCAGCCCGAGCCGCGGCTTCAGCACGATGTCGACGGCGCCGTCCTCCAGCGCCTCGAGCGCCACCTCGGAGCCGGGGCCGGCCAGGCCGGAGCAGACCACCACCGGGATCGGGTCCTCGGCCATCACCTTGCGCAGGAAGGTGAGCCCGTCCATGCGCGGCATCTCGATGTCGAGGACGATGGCGTCGGGCCGCTGGCGCGCCATCTTCTGCAGGCCGATGATCGGGTCGGAGGCGGTGGCCACCTGCATCCCGGCCCGACCCAGGATCAGGGTGAGCGCCTGGCGGACCACCGCCGAGTCGTCGATGACCAGGACCCGCGCCGCCATGCGCGCCCCCTCACCCGGCCTTGGCCGGGGCCGCCTGCACGTAGACGGTGGGCTGCACCGGGCGGGCGCGCGTGGTGAAGCCGGTGAGGCTCTCGGCGTGCCCGAGCAGCAGGTGGCCGCCCGGCGCCAGCCGGTCGAGCAGCCGGTCGATGACCCGCTCCTTGGTCTCGCGGTCGAAGTAGATGAGGACGTTGCGGCAGAAGACCAGGTCGAACTGACCGATGGCCGGGTGGGGCTCCACCAGATTGAGCCGGTCGAAGCGGACGAGCCGGCGGATCTCGGCGCCCGCCTTCATGAGCCCCTCCTGCGCCCCCACCCCGCGCAGCATGAAGGCCTTGAGGTACTCCTCCGGGATCTCGCGCGACTTCTCCAGCGGCCAGAGGCCGCGCCGGGCCCGCTCCAGCACCTTGGTGGAGATGTCGGTCGCCAGCACCTCCAGCTCCCAGCCCTCCGGGAAGGCGCCGAGCAGGAGCATGGCGAGCGAGTAGGGCTCCTCGCCGGTGGAGCAGGCGGCGCTCCAGGCGCGCACCTTGCGCGGGCGGCGGCCGGCCTGGGCCTCGGCCTTCCAGGCCGGGAAGACGGTCTCGGCGAGGTACTCCCAGTGGCGCGCCTCGCGGAAGAAGTGGGTCTCGTTGGTGGCGATGGCGTCGAGCATGCGCACGCGCTCGGCGTCGTCCTGCACCACGAGGTCGTGGTAGGCGCGCCAGGTGCCGAGGCCCAGCTCCCGCAGGCGGCGCGAGAGCCGGCCCACCAGCAGCGCCTTCTTCACCGGCGACAGCCAGATGCCCGCCTCCCGGTTGATGAGCGCCTGGAACCGGCCGAAGTCGTCGTCGCTCACCGACGCCGGGACGGCGGGGGCGAACGCGGCGGCGGCCGGCCGGGCGCCGGGCTGGGGGGCGGCCCCGCTCACACCTCGCCCCGGACCTCGGGGGCAGGGGGCGCCTCGGGGGGCGGCGTCGCGGCGGCGTCGTCCGGCTCGGCCGGGGACGCCAGCGGCTCGTCGAAGTCGAGCGCGGCCGCGCGGGCCGCCAGCTCCTTCTCGTCGGTGGTGACCACCCGCTCCACGTCGAGCAGCAGGACGAAGCGCTTGGGGCCGGCCTTGCCGACGCCGACGAGGAACTCGACCTTGACGCGGGTGCCGAAGGGCGGCGGCGGCTCGATCTCCTCGGGGCCGAGCTCGATCACCTCGCGCACCGCGTCGGCCATGAGCCCCATGACGGCGGGCTGGCCGTCGAGGGGCACCTCGACGATGAGGATGCAGGTGCGGCGCGTCACCGGCGTCTCGCCCTTGCCGAACTTGGCGGCCAGGTCGATGACCGGCACCACGCTGCCGCGCAGGTTGATGACGCCGCGCACCGAGCGCGGCATCGAGGGCACCGGGGTGATGGCCTCGTACTGCAGGATCTCCTTCACCCCGAGGATGCCGACGCCGTACTCCACGCCGCGCAGCTCGAAGGAGAGGTACTGCGTCCGCTGCGCCGCTTCGATCGCCTGGGTCATGCCGAATCCTCCTCGCCTGCTTCGACCGCTCGTCCGTACCGCCCGTCAGGCCGCCGTGGCCGTCGCCGCCGCGGCCCGGCGCAGCGTCTCGCGCAGGAGCCCGGCGACGTCGAGGATGAGCGCCACGCGCCCGTCCCCGAGGATCGACGAGCCCGAGACGCCGGGCACGTGGCGGAAGAGCGAGCCGAGCGGCTTGATGACGGTGGAGCACTCGCCGAGCAGGTCGTCGACGGCCAGGCCGGCCACCGCGCTGCCCGAGCGGACCACCACCACGTTCTCGCGCCGGGCCGGGGCGCCGCCGAGCGCGAACTGGTCGCGCAGCCGCAGGTAGGGCAGCGGCCGGCCGCGCAGCGAGATGACGCCCACCGCGCCCGGGGTGCGCTCGTCGTCGGGCAGCTCGACGCACTCCACCACGGCGTCGAGCGGCAGGATGTAGGTCTGGCCGGCCACGGCGACGCGGAAGCCCTGGATGATGGCGAGCGTCAGCGGCACCCGCAGCGTCACCTGCGTCCCCTCGCCCGGCGCGCTGTCCACCTCCACCGAGCCGCGCAGCGCCTCGACGTTGCGGCGCACCACGTCCATGCCCACGCCGCGCCCGGAGACCTCGGTCACCGTCTCGCTGGTGGAGAGCCCCGGCTCGAAGATGACGCGGGCCAGCTCCTCCGGCGAGGCGCGGCCGGCGTCGTCGAGCAGCCCCATCTCGTCGGCGCGGCGGGCGATGCGGTCGCGGTCGAGGCCGCCGCCGTCGTCCACCACCTGGATGACCATGCTGGCGCCCTCGTGGAAGGCGCGGAGCGTGAGCGTCCCCTCGGCCGGCTTGCCGGCCTGCGCCCGCGCCCCGGGCGCCTCGATGCCGTGGTCGAGGGCGTTGCGGACCATGTGCGTGATCGGGTCGCGCACCTGCTCCACCACCGCGGTGTCGACCTCGACGTCGGCCCCCTCCACCACCAGGCGCGCCTGCTTGCCCTGGGCCGAGGCCAGGTCGCGCACGGTGCGGACGTGCTGGAGGAACGTCGGCCCGATGGCGACCATGCGGGCCTTCATGATCAGCTCCTGCAGGTCCTGGTAGAGCCGGTCGGCCTCGCGGTGGGCCGAGAGCAGCTCCTCGCTCGCCTCGCCGCCGCGCCGCTCCAGCAGCTCGGTGAGCCGGCCGCGGGCGATGGCGATCTCGCCGGAGAGGTCGAGCATCCGGTCGAGCTTGCCGACGTCGACGCGCAGGGTGCGCGCGCCGGCGTGGGCGGCGGCGGGCGCGTGGGCGGCCTCGGCGGAGGCCTCGCCGGC
>DASTGK010000356.1:0-5874 GCA_035719085.1 Anaeromyxobacteraceae bacterium | reverse complement strand
GCTGCCGGTGCTGCTCGAGGCGGCCGCGCTGCTCGAGCGGAGCGGCCGGCCGGTCGAGGTGCGGGTGGTCGGCTCCGGGCCGCGCGAGCGGTTCGAGCGGCCCGGCGTCGCCTTCACCGGCCGGCTCGAGGACGTGGCGCTGGCCGCCGCCTACCGCGACGCCGACCTCTTCTGCGCGCCGTCGCTCGGCGGCGAGAGCTTCGGCATGGTGCTCGTCGAGGCCATGGCGGCCGGCTGCCCGGTGGTGGCGAGCGACATCCCCGGCTACGCCGAGGCGGCCCGCGGCGCCGCGCTGCTCGCGCCGCCCGGCGATCCGGCCCGCCTGGCCGACGCCCTGTGGCGCGCAGCCACCGACGCGCCGCTCCGCGAGAAGCTTGCCGAGCGCGGCCGGGCCCGCGCCGACGCCCTCTCCTGGACCCGCGTGGCGGCCCACGTCGCCCGCATCTACGCCTTCGCCGCGCGCCGCCGCGCCGGGAGCCCCGCGTGACCCACGACGCCGCCACCGACCTCGCCGCCGACCGCCGGCTCGCGCCGCTCGACGACCGCCGCTGGTACTACAAGCCCTACCTCGGCTGGGCCGAGGCGATGTTCCGCTACCACCGGACCGAGACCTCGGGCGAGCCCTACCCGGGCCAGTGCATCTACGTGGCGCTCCACGGCGCCGGCTACCTGGTGGTCGACCTCGTCCTCGCCGGCTACTGGGTCGCCTGGCGCGACCACCACCTCGGCCGCGGGCCGCGCCGCCCCATGCGCATCGTGGCGGCCGAGAGCCAGATCGAGAAGTTCCTGCCCGGCCTGCCGCGGGTGAAGGTGATCACCGGGCTCATCGATCCCTCCGAGGCCTCGTGCCTCGCGGCGCTCCGCTCCGGCGAGTCGCTCCTGCTCACCCCGGGCGGCAGCCGCGAGGCGCAGCCCTCGCGCGACTTCTACCGGCTGCGCTGGGACGGCCGCTTCGGCTTCGTCCGGCTGGCGCTCCAGACCGGCCTGCCCATCGTGCCGCTCGCGGTGGTGGGCGGCGCCGAGGCCTACCCGGGCTGCCGCTGGAAGAAGCTCTCCTTCTGGTCGCCCTTCCCGCTGCCGGCGAAGCTGCGCATGGGGGTGGGCGAGCCCATCGCCGTGCCGCACCGGCCCGACCAGGCGCGCGACCCCGCGGTGCTGAAGCCCATCCACGCGCTCGCCTGGGAGCGGACGCAGGCGCTCCTCGACGGGCTCGGCGCGCGGCGCAGGGACGGCGCATGACGCTCCTGCGCGTCGCCAGCGACTGGCACCTCGGGCCGCGCAGCCCGGCCGAGCACGGCCGGCTGGCGCTGGCGTTCCTCGAGCGGGCGCGCGCCGACGGCGCCGACGTGATCCTCAACGGCGACGTCTGGGAGGAGCTCTTCGCCGGGGCCGGGGCCGGCCGCCGCGCCTTCCCCGAGGTGGCCGCCGCCGCCGACGCGCTGGCGGCCGAGGGGCGGCTCCGCGCCACGCGCGGCAACCACGACCCGGACGCCGGCCTGGCGCAGGTGGAGCTCGAGTGGCCCGGGCTCGGGCGCGTCCTCGTCGCCCACGGCCACGCCGCCGACCCGGTCAACGCCTCGCCCATCGGGCGGCTGGGCGACGGCATCTCGCGCCGCTTCGGCCGGCTCGCCCTGGTGCGCGGCTTCGCCTGGGCGGCCGAGGCGGTCGTGCGCGGCCTCGCCGAGGACCGGGTGGTGGACCTCTTCGCGCGCCGCTGCCGCCGCGTCGCCGAGGCCGGCGGCTACGCCCTCGGCGTCTTCGGCCACGTCCACCGTCCCCACCTCGCCCCCGGCGACCGCTACGCCAACGCCGGCTCGCTCCACGGCTCGACGCTCGAGTACCTGGAGCTGGGCCCCTCGGGCCCGCGCCTCGCCGCGCTCGGCCCCGCCGACCTCACGGAGCACGCATGAGCCTCGCCCGCCGCTGGGTCGCCTTCGCCGATCGCCACCGCCGCGCCATCCTGGTGCTCGCGACCCTCGCCTCGGCCCTCGGCCTGTGGGGCACGGTGCGGCTCTACGGCGACCTGCGCCCCGACCTCGCCGAGCTCCTGCCGGCCCGCAGCCAGTCGGCGCGCGACCTCGCCACCATCTCGACGCGCGTCGGCGGCTTCGCCGAGTCGACCGTGGTCCTCTCCGGCGCCGACCAGGTGACGCTGGCGCTCTTCGCCGACGACCTGGCCGAGAAGCTCGAGCAGGCGCCCAGGGACCTCGTCCGCTGGGTCGAGTACCGCGTCGACGAGGTCACCGACTTCTACAAGCCGCGCCTCCTCCTCTTCCCGGAGAAGGCCGAGCTCGAGGCGCTGCGCGACACCTTGAAGGCGCGCGTCGAGTGGGAGAGGGCCGCGGCCAAGGGCGGGGCCGAGGGGACCGCGCCCGACGTGGAGGGGCTCCTCGAGAAGCTCCAGGGCGACCGCAAGGACCTGCTCGGCCGCTTCCCCGAGGGCTACATCGCCGGCCAGGTGCCGGGGCGGAAGCCCGGCGAGACCATGACCGCGCTCGCCATGCTGGTGCGGCTCGGCGGCGATCCGGGCGAGTACGGCCGGGTGGTGGCGCTCGACCGGCTGGTGAAGAGGGCGGTGGCCGAGCTCGACCCCAAGAAGTACGCGCCCGGGCTCACCGTGGCCTACGGCGGCTACGTCGCCTCCAACCTGGCCGAGCACGACGCCCTGGCCGAGGACCTCGTCTGGGCCACGCTCCTCGTGGTCCTCGCCGTGGCGCTCGCCATCGCCGTCTACAACCGGACCTGGAAGGCGGTGCCGGCCATCGGCATCCCGCTCTTCGCCGGCACGTTCCTCACCTTCGGCCTCGCCGAGCTGCTCGTCGGCCACCTCAACTCCAACACCGCCTTCCTCGGCTCGATCGTCATCGGCAACGGCATCAACGTCGGGCTCATCTTCTTCGCCCGCTACCTGGAGGAGCGGCGCCACGGCCACGCGCCGGCCGACGCCATGGGGACGGCGGTGGAGACCACCTGGCTCGCCACGCTCACCGCGGCCGGCGCCGCCGGCGTGGCCTACGCCTCGCTCCTCTCCACCGACTTCCGCGGCTTCAACCAGTTCGGCCTCATCGGCGGCATCGGCATGAGCCTCTCCTGGCTCTGCGCCTACCTGCTCGTGCCGCCGCTCGTCCTCGCCTGGGAGCGGCGCGCGCCCATGGTCAGCGCCGGGCAGCGGCCGTCGCGCCCCATCTTCACGCAGCTCGTCTCGCTGGCCGTCGACCGCCGGCCGCGCGCCACCGCCGTCGCCGCGCTCCTCCTCTCGGTCGCCTCGGTCGGCTTCGTCGTCCACTTCCTGAAGGACCCCATCGAGTACGACTTCCGCAAGCTGCGCGACCAGTCGGCGCTGCGCGAGGGCGGGCCGGCCTGGTGGGACGCGCGGGTCGACGCCCTCTTCGGCGAGCACCTCACGCCCACGGTGCTGCTCGCCCGGGACGAGGCCGAGGCGCGCCAGATCGGCGAGCGGATCGAGGCGCACCGGCAGGCCACGCCCGGCACCACCATCGGCTCGGTCCTCTCGGTGGCCGGCTTCGTGCCGTCCGGGCAGGCCGAGAAGCTGCCGGTCATCCGCGAGCTCCGGGCGCTGGCGACGCCGGAGAACCTCTCCTTCCTGCCGCCGGAGCAGCAGCTGGCGGTGAAGGCGGTGATGCCGCCCGCCGACCTGCGCCCCTTCGGCGCCGGCGACCTGCCGGCGGCGCTGCGGCGCCAGATCACGGAGATCGACGGCCGCGTCGGCACGCCGGTGCTGGTCTACCCGGCGGCGGCCATGGACGTCTGGAACGGCCGCGACGTCATCCGCTTCTCCGACGAGCTGCGGGCCATCCCGCTGCCGCGCCAGGGCATCCCCATGGCGTCGTCGATGCTGGTCTTCGCCGACGTGCTCGCCGCCATCCGGCAGGACGGGCCGCGCGCCACGCTCCTCTCGCTCGCCGGGGTGGTGCTGCTCGTGCTCGTCGCCTTCGGCCTGGGGCGGCGCCGGGCCCGCTCGCTCAAGGACGCCGGCTGGGTGCTCGTCTCGCTCGCCATCGGCGTCCTCTGGTTCGGCGGCCTGGCGGGCGCGCTCCACCTGCGGCTCAACATGCTCAACTTCATCGCGCTGCCCATCACCTTCGGCATCGGGGTGGACTACGCGGTGAACGTCTTCCAGCGGCGCCGGCTCGACGGCGTCGGCTCGATCGCCGACTGCGTCCGCACCACCGGCGGCGCGGTGGCGCTCTGCTCGCTCACCACCATCATCGGCTACTCGTCGCTGCTCATCGCCCGCAACCAGGCGCTCATCTCCTTCGGCCTCCTGGCCGACCTCGGCGAGGTGGCCTGCCTCATGGCGGCGCTCTTCGCGCTGCCGGCCTTCCTGCGCTGGCGCGAGGGCCGGCGCGAGCTGGCGCCGTCGCGCGAGGCGGCGGCGAAGTAGGCGGGGGCGCGATGGGGTGGCCCGGCTGGTGACGCCGGCCGTGACGGGGCCGTGACGCGCCTTCGGGTGGTGGGTTGACTCCTACACCGGCGATCCGCGATCCATGTGCCTCGTCCCTGGGGAGGGGGCTCACCGGGAGACGCAGCGGAATGGATCGACGCCAGGCCGGGATCGGCCGACGACAGCTCTTGCGAAGGGGGATCGGGCTCGGCGCCCTCGGCGTCCTCTCGCTCGCCCTCGGCCCCGCGCGCGCCCGCGCCGCCGCCACCGAGGCGCGGCGCCTGCGGCTCACCAGCCTCCACACCGCCGAGAAGATCGACGTCGTCTTCCACGACGGCGAGACCTTCGTGCCCGACGCGCTCGCCGCGCTCGACCGCTTCCTGCGCGACCCGTACACCGGCGACGTCCACGAGATCGACCCGGCGGTGCTCGACCTCGCCTGGAGCGTGGCCCGCGCCGCCGAGCGGCCGCAGGGCTGCTTCGACATCGTCTGCGGCTACCGCTCGCCCACCACCAACGCGCGGCTCCACGCCCGCTCGCCCCACGGCGTCGCCACCAACAGCCTCCACCTGCAGGGGAAGGCGATCGACCTGCGGCTCGAGGGGCTGCCGACCTCGCGGCTGCGCGACGTGGCGCTCCGGCTGCGGCGCGGCGGCGTCGGCTTCTACCCGGACGACGACTTCGTCCACATCGACACCGGCCGCCCGCGCTCCTGGTGAGCGTCGCTGAGCCGGTCGGAGGCGGTGCGGAGCGCCCGCTCCAGCCGCGGGTCCTCGCCGTAGGGGTCGTCGAGCAGCCGCAGCGCGCCGTCCGGCCCGACCGTGGCGGTGGCGTAGACGGTGAAGACCTCCGGCGGCGCGCGCGGCGCCACCCAGAGCGGCTCGCCGCGCCGCATCGCCGCCACCAGGCGCGCCGCGTCCCAGCCCGGCGTGCCGCGCAGCGCCCAGGCGGCGAGCGAGGCGGCGTCGCCCACCCGGATGCAGCCCGACGAGAAGGCGCGCATGGCGCGCCCGAGGAGCGCCCGGTCGCTCGTGTCGTGCAGGTAGACGTCGTCCTCGTTCGGGAAGAGGAACATCACGCGGCCGAGCGCGTTCGACGGCCCGGGCAGCTGCCGCAGCCGCAGCGCGCCCGCCCGCCAGCGCGCCAGCCCGGCCGCGTCGACCGGGCGCCGGCCGTCCGGCCCGTCGAGCACGTAGCCGAGCCGCCCCGCGAAGCCGGGGTCTGCGCGGAACCTCTTCAGGAGGTCGCGCTCGGCGATCCGCTTCGGCACCTCCCAGTACGGGCTGAAGACCACGTTGACGATCTGGTGGGCGAGGAGCGGCGTGTGGTTCCGGTCGTCGTCGACGCGGCCGATGACCACCGGCATGTCGAGCGCCGCCTCGGGCCCGCCGGGCCCGGGCTCCATGGCCCAGAGCCGGAACTCGGGCAGGTTGACCACCACCGCCGGCCCGGACGGCTCGGAGGGGAGC
>DASTGK010000355.1:0-4572 GCA_035719085.1 Anaeromyxobacteraceae bacterium | reverse complement strand
GGTGGCGCGGCAGGATGAGTAGCTTGCCCGAGCCCGAGCCCGAGCCCGAGCCCGAGCCCGAGCCCGAGCCCGACCTCGGCCGAGACCTCGACCCGTGCGAGTGGCTTGACACGCGATCGGATCTCCGCTTAGAAGGTCGTTATCTTAGTAACTAAGTAAACCAGCTTCGCAGGAAGATGGCAAGCCGCCCGGGAGCCGCGCGCCGGAGGCCGGCGGGAGGGGCGCGGCGAGGGGACGCAGTCGTCACGAGGGGGCGGGCTCGCGCGCTAGAGTCCACGCTCCGGCGCGGGGGCGCCGGGCCCCAGGGACGCACGAGAGGGAGCACCGCATGTCGATCATCTCGGTTCGGGACGTGAGCAAGGACTACCAGCTCGGCAAGACGATCGTGCCGGCGCTGCGCGGGGTCACGCTGGAGGTGGAGCCGGGCGAGTTCCTCTCGATCGCCGGCCCGTCCGGCTCGGGCAAGACCACCCTGCTCAACCTCATCGGCTGCGTCGACACGCCGACCGCCGGCAGCGTCGAGGTGGACGGGCGCGACACCCGGAAGCTCTCCGAGCGGCAGCTCACCGATCTCCGGCTCCACACCATCGGCTTCATCTTCCAGAGCTTCAACCTGGTGCAGGTGCTCTCGGTCTTCCAGAACGTGGAGTTCCCGCTGCTGCTGCAGGGCGGCGCCGGCAAGGCCGAGCGGAGCGCGCGGGTGCTGGCGCTCCTCGAGGCCATGGGGATCCGCGAGTACGCCGCCCATCGGCCGAGCGAGCTCTCCGGCGGCCAGCGGCAGCGCGTCGCCGTGGCCCGCGCCCTCGTCACCCGGCCGACGCTGGTGCTGGCCGACGAGCCGACCGCCAACCTCGACTCGCGCACCGGCCAGGACGTCATCGACCTGATGCGCGACATGAACCGCAAGGACGGCACCACCTTCGTCTTCTCGACCCACGACCCCAAGGTGATGGCCCACGCCAGCGCCATCGTCCGGATCGCCGACGGTCAGGTCGCGAGCCGCGAGCCGGCCGGCGGCGCCGCCGCCTAGGGGAGCCGCCATGCGCGCCCGCCTCGACGCCCTCCGGGTCCTCCTCCGGATCGCCTTCCGCAACCTGGTCGCCAGCCGGGTGCGGACCGTCATCATCGGCCTCATCGTCCTCGTCGGCGCGCTCGTGGTGGTGGTTGGCGCCTCGATGATGGAGAGCATCGACCGGGGCATGCGCACCTCGATCCAGGGGAGCCTGGGCGGGCAGCTGCAGGTCTACGCCGCCGGCTCGGAGGGGCAGCTCGAGCTCTACGGCGGCCTGCGCGGCGAGTCGCTGCTCGACCCCATCGAGGACTTCTCCAAGGTGAAGGAGGTGCTCTCCAAGGTCCCGAACGTCCGCATGGTCGTGCCCATGGGGATCGACCAGGCGCTCGTCGCCACCGGCAACGCCTTCGACGTGGCGCTCGAGAAGATGCGGGCCGACGTGCGCCGGCTGGCCGAGGCGCCGGACGACGCCGAGGCGCGGCGCGGCCTCGAGGCGCGCAAGGCCCACGTCCGCAAGATGGTCTGGCTCCTCGGCGAGGAGCTGCAGCAGGCGCGCGTGCTCGTGGACCCGAACGGCAAGGACGCCGCCGACCGGCGCACGCAGCGCGAGGACCTCGACCGGGCCACCTCGGCCGCCTTCTGGGACGGGTTCGACGGCGACCGCTTCGGCGCCCTCGAGTTCCTCGAGAACAAGGTCGCGCCGCTGGCGATGGACTCCGGCTTCACCTTCATCCGCTACGTCGGCACGGACGTGGACGCCTTCATGAAGGCCTTCGACCTGGCCGAGGTGGCGGAGGGCCGGCCCATCCCGCACGGCCAGCGCGGCATCCTGCTCGGCAAGCAGTACGCCGAGGAGTGGCTGAAGCAGAAGAACGCGCGGCGGCTCGACCAGATCAAGGAGAAGCGCGACCGCTTCGGCGCCAGGATCGCCAAGGAGGAGGAGCTGCAGCGCTGGGTGAAGGACGCGAAGAGCCGCGTCCGCGAGATCCTCCTGCAGCTCGACCCGATCCAGTCCGAGGCGGCGGCGGCCAAGCTGCGCCCGGCGCTCGGCGCCCCGGACGGCGAGCAGCTCCCGGCGCTGCTGGCGCGGCTCTTCGACCTCACCGACGAGAACTTCGAGCGCCACTACCGGATCTTCTACGACCAGCTCGCCCCCTTCCTGCGCCTCTACCAGATCAGCGTGGGCGACACGATCACCATCAAGGCGCCGGGCAAGACGGGCGCCTTCAACTCGGTGAACGTCAAGGTCTACGGCTTCATCCAGTACAAGGGGATCGAGAAGTCGGGCATCGCCGGCGGCACGAGCGTGATGGACCTGCAGACCTTCCGCGACCTGTACGGCTACGTCACCAAGGACAAGGCCGAGGAGCTGGCGGCGCTGCGGACGCAGATGGGCGCCACCGACCTCTCGCGCGACGAGGCCGAGGCGGCCCTCTTCGGCGGCGGGGCGCCGAAGGCGCTCGAGGCGACCGAGCGGGCCACCGCCATCGACGAGCGCTCGCTCCTCGCCGGCGTGGCCGAGAAGCGGCGCGCCGCCGAGGCCCAGGCCACCCGCGTCTACGGCCAGGACGAGATCGACCACGGCGTGGCGCTCAACGCCGCCATCCTGCTCGAGGACCCGACGAAGCTGCGCGAGAGCCAGGCGGCGGTGCAGGCGGCCGCCGACGCCGCGGGGCTGAAGCTCAAGGTCGTCGACTGGGAGGCCGCCTCCGGCATGGTGGGCCAGTTCGTGCTGCTGCTCCGCGGCATCCTCGTCTTCGCCGTGATCATCTTCTTCGGCGTGGCGCTCGTCATCATCAACAACGCCATGGTGATGGCGGCGCTGCAGCGGGTGAAGGAGATCGGCACCATGCGGGCCATCGGGGCGCAGCGCGGCTTCGTGGTCTGGATGCTCCTCGCCGAGATCGTGGCGGTGAGCCTGGTCTTCGGCCTCCTCGGCGCGCTGCTCGGCGGCGGCGTGGTCGGCCTCATCCGCGGCGCCGGCGGCATCCCGGCCACCACCGACCTGCTCTACTTCCTCTTCTCCGGCCCCTCGCTCCTCCCCACCATCGGCGGCGCCAGCGTCGGCGCCTCGCTGGCCCTCGTGCTGGCCGTCTCCATCGCCTCGGCCCTCTACCCGGCCTTCATCGCCATGCGGGTCACGCCCGTCGAGGCGATGTCCACGGAGGACTGACCGTGCTCCTCGTCGACCTGCAGGTGGCCGCGCGCAACCTGACGCGCCACACCCGGCGCAACCTCTTCCTGGCGGCGGCCCTCGCCTCGGTGACCGGCCTCCTCGTGCTGCTCGGCGCGCTCACCGCCGGCATCGAGGCGGCCATGATGGAGTCGGCCACCACGCTCCTCACCGGCGACGTCAACGTGGCCGGCTTTTTCAAGGTGACGAGCGGGTCGGCGGCGCCGCTCGTCTCCGGCTACCCCAAGGTGCTCGAGGCGGCGCGGCAGGCGACGCCGGAGCTCGACTACCTCACGGTGCGCGGCCGCGGCTGGGCCAAGGCGGTGTCGGAGAGCGCCTCGATGGACCTGGTGCTCGGCGGCGTGGACGTGGCCAAGGAGCCGGCGCTGCGGCGCGTGCTCCAGCCGGTGGCCGGCTCGCTCGACGAGCTCTCGAAGCCGGACACCATCCTGCTCTTCCAGGGGCAGGCCGACCGGCTCAAGGTGGGCGTGAACGACGTGCTGACGCTGGCGGCGCCCACCGCGCGCGGCGTCAACAACACCGCCGACGTGCGCGTGGCGGCGGTGGTGAAGAACGTCGGCATCATGTCGGCCTTCTCCGCCTTCATCCAGGCCGACACGCTGCGCCGGCTCTACTCGCTCTCGCCCGACGCCACCGGCGCCATCCACCTCTTCCTGAAGGACCGGGCCGACTCGGCGCGCGTCGCCGCCCGGCTGCGCGACACGCTCAAGGCGCAGGGCTGGCGGGTCATGGAGCCGGACGCGCAGCCCTACTGGATGAAGCTCTTCCAGACCGTGCCGAGCGAGGACTGGACCGGCCAGAAGATCGACGTCACCACCTGGGACGAGGAGCTGGGCCAGTTCCGCCAGTTCATCCGCGGCGTGCAGGTCTTCACCTTCCTGCTCGTCTTCATCCTCATGGTGGTGGTGATCGTCGGCATCCTCAACACGCTCGCCATCGCCATCCGCGAGCGGACGCGCGAGATCGGCACGCTGCGCGCCATCGGCATGCAGCGGACCAAGGTGCTCTGGCTCTTCGTGCTGGAGACGGCGCTGCTCGGCCTCTCCGGCTGCGCCGCCGGCGCCGCGGTGGCCGCGCTCGTCGCCGCCGGGCTGAACGCCGCCCGCATCCACGTCCCCGAGGCGGTGCAGCTCTTCCTCTCGCAGGAGGTGCTCACCTTCCGGCTCCAGGCTGGCGGGGCGCTCTTCGACGTGCTGCTCCTCTCCCTCGTCACGGTGCTCGCCTCGCTGGCGCCGGCGCTGCGCGCCGCCCGCCTGAAGCCGATCACTGCCATGCACCACATCGGGTGAACCGCATGCTCCGCACCGCCCTCGCGCTCCTCGCCGCCGCCGCGCTCGCGGCCCCGCCCGCCGCTCGGGCGGCCCCC